>SZOV01000049.1 GCA_030263375.1 Deltaproteobacteria bacterium PRO3 | reverse complement strand
TCTTTGGTCCGCTGGCGCAGCAGGGCCTCTCGGCCGGCCGCGTCTTGAGTTCTACCGCCGGAGGCGACGTCCCTCAGCACCAAGGCGTTCAAGTCCTTCATGAAGTCGGGGTTCTTTTCGAGGCCGAAGTTCCGCGCCAGCTCCAGGGCGAGGCCCATCTGCTCCTTCGCGAGCTCGGCGCGGGACGGCGTCACCGTATCGGGGCGCACGGGATCGCCCACGCCCTGCACGACCAAGGTCGTATTGTCCTTCTTGAAGTGGCTCTGGGTCTTGTCGCGCGGCACACCCCGAAACTCGAAGCTCTGCCCGTCGGCATAAGTGACCTGCACGCGCCCCAGGTCCTTGGCCTCGCCGACGTTGCCCATCATGTCGAGGACCTTGCCCTCCCACATGCCCTTCCAACCGGCGGGCGGCTCTTGGCCGGTGACGGCCTGATATGCCTTCGCGTAGGCCTCGGGGGTGAGGGTCATGTTTTCCTGCCCGCTCTTCTGCAGGGTATCGGCGAGCTGTTGGCGGATCAAGACCTCGCGCATCAGAACGTCGCGGACCTCGGCGGGGCTCTTGGCGCCCGACTCCCGGATCAAAAACGCGATCTCGGCGTGGGAGCCGAAGTTTTCGAAAAAGCCGTCGGAACCGTTGAGGACGATGTCGCCCTTCTCCACCGTCACGTCTTTCGTCCGGATCTTGAGAGGACCGGAGTGCCCGCCCAGGGATTGGTCGACGATGTTGGCGTTGGGATCCGAACGGCTCTTGAGGATGTCGGCCTCGCTGCGGCCGTAGGCGTCGAGGATTTCGACCTCGCCGTTGGGCTTGAAGCGGATCACGGCGGCCTCGCAGTCCCCGACGCTGCGGAAGCGCGCATTGTAGGTTCCGTTGGCGTTACGGCTGATCTCGGTGCCCATCGCGACGGCGCCCGGCAGCATGTACTTGGCATAGTGCTCGGCGGTCGCGCGGTCGAGGTTCTGCTCTTTCATCAGGCGTTCGGTCAGGGCGGGCAGCAGCTCCTTGCCGTAGGCGGCGACGGCCTCGTTGGCGAGCCGAATGCCGTCCTCCACGGACTTGCCCTCTTTCACCGCCTTCTCGAAGGCGGTCTTGGCCAGCTTGGCGGCCATCTCGCCGCCCTGAGTGCCGCCCATGCCGTCGATCACGAGGGTGACGGTGCGGCCATTCTCGAAGGTGACGACGACTTGGCGGTCCTCGTTGTATTCCTTGTAGCCCACGCCCTCGTGGCTGGCGCCGGCGATGCCGCCGCGGTCCGTGACCTCGGCGCGGTTTTCGGTGGTGGCCAGCTCGACGCGGACCGAGAAGACCCTACCGTCGGGCGTGGTCATCTCGACCGAGCGCACCTTGCCGTCGGCGTCTTTGACGAACTGTGCCTTGTTCTCGCCGTGATTGAGGCGCGCCTCCTTCAGGACGGCCTGGGCGTCGGCCTCGGTGCGGACGTGAATGAGGACCTCGTATTCTCCGGTAGTCTTTCCCGGGCCGGCCTGGAAATCGTCGCCGTGACCCGGTTGCCGGAAAGAGACGTCCAGGATGCGCGCCCCTTCGGGGGCCTCGCCCAAGCCTTTTTCGTGGCCCTGGCCCTGGATGGCCCTTTCGAGAAATGGAAAGGCGGCATCCCGCATTTGCCCGGTGACCTTGGAGCGCTCCTTCGGGTAATCCTCCCACTTTTGGATGACATCGAGATTTTTGCGCAATTCGCCTTGCAATTCGTCGACGCGCTTCTGCGCGGCGAGGCGCTCGGGGCTGCCCTCGGGGTGCTTTTTCAGCTCGGCCTTGGCCTTAAGGTACTCTCCGCTCAGCGACTTGACGTTGTCCGCGGCGGTTCGAACCTCTTTAGCGGCCGCCTTGTCCTTCGGCGTGCCGAAGTCCTCGGCCTGCTTTAAGGAACGCTGCCATTCGGCCCGGCCGGACTGGAGCTCTAAAACGCGGCGAACCCCCTCGTCCAAGACGGGATCCTTCGGAGCCGGTTCCTGTTTCTTGCCCTTGGCGCCGTCGCGCTGAGTCGGCGGTCCGCCATCGTCGGCATCTTGCGCGCGCTTCTTGACGGCGGGGTCGGTCTTGGTCACGTCGTCGGCCTTCGGCTTAGGCGCCTCCTTGACCTTCACTTCATACCCGTACTCGGCCTTGGCGTTGGGGACGATCTCGGCCTCGCCCTTGGCGACCTTGGCGGCCAACTCCACGGCTTGCTCTTTGGTCAACTTGCCGTCGGCGAGCTGTTGGAGGAGGCCTTCCTTGACCGCTTCACGTTTCGCCTTGGGCAGGCCGTCGAGGGCCGGCTGGAGGACGTCGAGCGACTCCATGTTGCGCTGAACAACCTGGGTCAGCTCCTCGGTCGTCGGCGGCTTGCCGGAGCGCATCGCGTGGTCGAAAGATAGGTCGAAGGCGCGGCCGGCATAGGCAGCGCGAGCCGCGGCGGGATCGGCGTTCGCCGCCTTTTTCTTCGGGGCGGGGGCGCTCGGCTGGCCGCCGTCGGCGGGAGGCTCGACCGCCTTGAGCACCACTACCTTGGCGGCTTCCTTCTTTTGGGTGTACCAGTGCTGATAGGCCTCGAAGTCGTCTTTGGATACGGGGGGACCGTCGATCACCTTTCCTTCCTTGTCGACCTTTTCGAAGCCCAAGACCTCGGGAGACCTGCCGGCCTTGATGTCGCCGATATCCTTTTGATTCAGGCTTTCCCGGGTCCCGTCGGGCTTGACCTTGACGTAGTAGGTGACTTTCTTGCCGGCGCCCTCGACGGGGCTGGCATTGGGATCCCGCTCGAGGGTGGTGACTTCGTACTTGTCGACCTTCTCGCGGATTTGAACGCCCGCCTCGAACTCGGGAGCCAAGGCCTCGGCCCGCTTGCCGATCGCCTCCTGCTGCTTCTGCTGAGCGACGAGGTCCTCTCCACCCGGCTTGGCCTGGGACTTGGCCTTTGGGGCCTTGGGTGCCTTCCCCGACTTCTCCCCCGCTACCAGGTCGTAGCCCTTGCCGTCTTCCTTCGCTTGGATGGC
Organism: Deltaproteobacteria bacterium PRO3; assembly: GCA_030263375.1. Lineage (NCBI taxonomy): Bacteria > Deltaproteobacteria > Deltaproteobacteria bacterium PRO3. Next base: position 21,706 of record SZOV01000049.1, on the reverse strand, counting down.
GCTCTGACCGTCCTTCACCCGCTTGGCAAGCTGGCGGGCAATCTTCACATCCATTTTTCCTGCAAAAATATCCTCGAGGAAGGCCTCCCGGACCTGATTTTTCTTGGCGTCGGGAACGTTTTTGAGGGCAGGTTCCAATACCTTCATTGCCTCGGCGGTGGATTTGACGAATTCGATGGGATTGAACTTGGGATCCGCGCTGATCCTGCCTTCCAATGCGCTCCATGCTTCTTTGCCGGGCTTGGCGTCACCATACTTCGCCGATAATTTTTCCATGGTCCCGTGGATCATCACCATTTTTTGGGTCTTCTGCTCGATGCGGGAGAGCTTACCGTTGGTGACGCCGTCGATAAGCTTGCCGCCCATCACCATCTGGGCATCGGTGACCGCGCTGTTGAACAATTTCAACCAGAAAGGCAGGTGCTGATCCTCTTTCAGCCCGATGCCTTCGGTAACGTACTCCGAGCCGGTGAAGGCCAGGACGCGGCCGGCCCAGCCGACACCGCCGGCCGCACCCTGCACCATCTTAGCGCGGGTCAGCGCGGCTTGGGCCTGCTTGATACCCTTGCCGCTTTGCTCGGCGAGTTTTAGTGCGGCTTGGGCCTCTTCCACGGATTGGGCCGCCTTGCCCTGCATTTTACCCAAAGGGACACCTGCGCCGTGCAACAAAACGAAGGTCACCAGCATGGAGCCAAATTCCTTGCCGTAATGCTCCATGCTCCAATGATCCGTCCTGCCGGTGAGGGCGGTGGTCAACAGGCCGGTCGCCAAGGGGAAGGCAGCTGCCTCGGTTACGGTGCGTACGGCGAATTTGCTCCCCGCCATCAGGATGGGCGATTCGATGACGGCGGCCATGCGGGCCACCCACAGCGCCTCGGCGGCAACCGCAACGCCCCGCGCCATGCCGAACGAGCCGACGGTAATGAGGCCTTCTATCATCACCTCGTTGGCTTCCGCTTGCGACCCTGCGAAGAATACATAGAAAAAAGCGCCCGGCGGGGTCATGGCACCCAGACTTCTAATCCCCTTCGCGGCCATCTGAGAGTAGGTGATCTCGGGAATTTCGTCCTTGATAAACTTATCGGCCGCCGCCTCGCAGGCCGGGTTGGCCTTGAGAATCATGGCCACCTCGTGGGCTTCGTTGAACATCTTTTGCTTGGCCATGTTCCTCGCCATACCGATGGCGAGTTCCGCGAATTCGCCGTCGCTGATATTCGGATTCATCATGGCCGAGGCGGTGTCCATGATATTGACGGGAAAACCTGCCTCGAAGGAAGTCCGGTTTACCTTGGTCTCCTTGGCGTCGGAAAGGATGCTCCCGACGTAGCCGGGAATTTTCGCGTGGAGCTCGGCGATGGCCGTTTCGAAATTCTTCGACTCTCCGCTCATGACCCGGGCCTTGGCCAAATTCAGCACCATGTCGATTTCTGCTTCGACGGCGGCCCTTTTGTCGGGGGACAACTGCTTTTCCTGCAACTTACCGAGCATCCAGCCCCGCAAAATCTGCATTCCTTGGTTCATCCGGAACTCACGGGTGCCCTCTTCAATGCCGTGCAAAAGCTTCTTGGCCATGGGATCGAGCTGGTGTTGTCGGAGGATTTCCTTGGCCTTATCCATTTCTCCGTTGTTGAGATGGACCATGGCCTGGGCGACCTCTCCCATGGTTTTAACCTGATAGTTGGCATGAGGATCTTTGCCCAACTCCGAAAGCTGGCCGAGAATGTAATTTTGGTCGGACTTTTGTCCGTTCATCGCATAAATTTGCGAAATATTTAGATAGATTTGGGCCCGTTCCGCCAAGTTAGGATTTTTGTCGGCCTGGTATTTAACGCTCCCGAGGCAATCTCTGACCTCCGGATTGAGACCTACCTGAGAAAAGAGCGCAGCGGCCTTCATATAATGTTCCAGTGCCACCTCCCCATCCGCGGCCTTAGCCTTGGTTTTCAGGATATGGGCGGCCTGCACTGTCTTTGCGAATTTCAACAGCCCTTCCGAATCTAACTTCGAAAGCCAAGCCCCGTTGCCCTCGTTGAGGTCGATTTCCAGCCGTTTTTTAAGATCCTGGACGATGACCGCCGCCATTTTCTTGTCGTCTTCGGTGGCGTTGGGACCTTGCTCCATGGCCTCCTCGAAAATGGTCCCCAGGGTCTTTTGGATACTATCGGTCATCTCCTTGAATTTTGCGGGATCCATCAGAGGCTTATCGCCCAAGGTCAGGGGCTTGAGCCGGCCCACCGCCGCGCCAAAATTGGAAGCCTCTTGGATCTTTTCCTGGATCGGAAGGTCTTTGGCCGCCTCGAGCTCTTGCCGCCAAATATCGATATGGGTGTAAAGCTGCTCGAATTCCGGCGCAACATAGCTGAGCGGCTTTTTGTTGGCCGCATCGTTCAAGTTCTTGGCAGCGGCGGCGACGTTGCCGGGGAGGAGTTCGCCGTCGATTTGGACCAACATCCGGGCCAGCTCCAGGCGTCTTTTGGAGTCCGTGATCTTCGGCTCGGCCTCCTTGAGGTCATGGATGATATCCGACTGGAGGCTCCGCAACGCGGAAACGGCGCCCATGGACTTGTCGATTTCCCCGATGGAGTCGAAATACGCCTTTGCCGTGAGCAGGTCCTTGACCCGATCGACGCTATAGTCACCGGGCTTCAGCAACGCATCGGCAAATTCGTCGGCCTTCTTTTTATACTTGTCCTCGTATTCCGCGTAGCCGCCCTTGAAGGAGCCGTACAAAGCACCATACATCTGAAGTTTGTCGCGGGTACTCATTTCGGGCGTGATGGTGGCTTCGATCTTATCCGCGATGTCGGTCACTTCCTTGCCGGCACCAAGGTTTTGGAAGTTCTTCAGGGCGGCGAAGAGCAGGCCGCGTTTCTCGCGGGGGTCCTTGGATTTATCCGCCTCGGCTAGCGCCTTGGTTCCGGCGACATACTCGGCCTCGAGCTTCTTAACGCCTTCCGCCGAGAGCAACTCCCACTGCTTGGAGCCGGTCGACTTCAACACGCCTTCCAGAAACTTTTTAGCGCCTTCCGATTCCATCGTATCCTGGGCCCGAATCAGGAAAGCATGGGCAACTTCATCCGGAAAGCTGGCGCTGCCCGATTTTTTGGCTATGGCGAGCATTTCCCCCAAATGATTCAACTGGGTTGCCGTACTGACGTGTTCGGGGCCCGCGCAGCCCAGCAAATCAAACCAACGTTGCAGATCTCCGCCGTCGCCGACCATGGTTCCGATAATGGCGGCATTTCGGGCGGCCTCGGCATGGGCTTCGGTCGGCATCTCGCCCTTGCCCAGGACCGCGGCACTGCGTTCCTGACGTTGAAGTTCACGGAGACTTTCTTCGATGCCGTTGACGTATTTTTCCGCTTCCTCCCTTTCGATATGGCTGGAGTCCTTGTCCTTCATTATGCCGGCGTAATAATCCAGGCGCCGCTGGTATCTTTCGATAGCCTCGCGGGGCGTGCCGGGGGGGCAATTTTCCAGCTTGTAGACGGCCTGCTCGATATCTGATTTGACCCCCTTCTTCTTGGCCTCGTCATACTCGTTGAGCAAACCGGCGATCATTTGGCTGCCCGCCTTCCGGGTCAGCTGGTCGGAGCGCTGATACTCCGAGCTCGCGAAATTCACCATCGGGCTGTTTTGGTAGAGATCGCAGAGGTCGAGGGCCTTTTGCGACTCACCGGTCCCGATGTAGGCCTCGGCCAAATCCAGCATGGCCGAATTATCCATTGGCTTGCTGCGGCGGTAGGTCTCAAAGGCCTCCACTGCCTGGGGAAATTTTTTGTGCTTCAAGTAAAAAGCGCCCAGGTTGCGACGCGCTTCCATATCGTCGGGCTGGTAAAGGGCGGCGCCGAGCAGATGGACCTCCAGGGTGGGCAAATCCTCGGGCTTGTAGGTGTTCCTTAACTTATGGGCCTCGGCCTTGTGGTACTCGGCCATAACGGCGGCAAAACCCTTTTCTCCAATTTCCTTCTCTTTTCCCTTAGGGATGGTGATGCCGGCCTTTTTCAAGGCGGCTTGCACACGGGGATCCTTCAAATTCTTGCCGACAAAATCAAAAACTTCTTGGGGGAAGATGTCTCTTTCTTTGGGGGTTTCAGCCCTGTCTTGAACGCCTTTAAATTCGGCGCCCGTGACGAGCTGTTCCTTCAATGCTCCGTACAAGGCATTTGCGGCTGCGTTGGATTTGTCGGCAAAGGTGGGGGTGTATTTATTCCAGACCTCGCCGTAATAATGGAATAAACGGAGACACTCTTTCTTGGCCTCGGGAGTGGTGGCGGCGGTGGCGCCGATCTTGCGCAGCTCCGTCGCTTCTTCATATCTGTTTGCCGATGTCAAATGAGCCGCGATGAAGACATAAGGGTCGCGGAATTCCCCTAAAATTTCCGGATGGGGATACTCCTTAAACCCCTTGATCATGGCGGTGATCTGCTCGGGACTGGCATTCTCAACCGCGATACCCAGGAAATAGCTCGCGTCCTCTTCGGTGCCCCGAAAACTTCCGGTAAACATGGCGGCGAGTTCGTGCGCCACGTCGTATTTATGCCTCCGGACTTCCGGGTTTAAATAGGTGTCTTTCTCCTTTGACCGGCCTGTGGGGATGCCCTCGATGAAGGCGAAGGCCTCCAGAAGGACGACCCGGCGCAGGTTGGAAGTCACAAGATCCTTCGAATTACCCTTAGCCTTGATTTCCTTCCCGTACTCTAACCAGACTTTGGAAGCCTCCAGCCGGGTTTTCTCGTCTTTGGGGTTGAGGAGAACCGCCTTTTTCATGAGGCGCGCCGCGCCACCTAGGTCGGTTTTCTTCTTTTCCCCTGCAGCTTTGACGATCAGATCTTGGACCGCGGCCATCTTGTCCGGTTTAATGACGCCGTTTTCCATCCAATCCGCCGGTATGTTCACGCCAAGCTTTTGGGTGACCTCGGAGGTAATTTTTTTCAGCTCTTCGGGGTTTGGAGGAGGTGCGGTGACCGGCGGAGCTTGGACCTCGGTGGCCTTGCCTTTAGCATCGACAATGGGGGGCAGTGTGACTACACCGGTGGATTTTCCGGCGATTGCTGCGGCTTCATCACCCATAGGACAGAGAACCTCATTGATACTGGTCAAGTATCAGTAGAAATCCCAAGCCCTTCGAGCGGAGACTCCTACTAATATCGGTGGAATTCTAACACCTTGTTGCGCAGAGAAAGAATCGGAAAAAAGATTTTCGGGAAAGGGAATCGCCTAGGAAGCCGCGACCTTAGCCTGCAGGCGGGCGCGGACCTCTTCGAAACCCGCGAAAAAGCGCAGCGATCCGGTGGGACGGGCCGCGGGCTCGGCCTTGCGGGGCTCGGACTGAAATTGGGGCTCCGGGGCCTTCTCGGCCACCGAGGCGCTGCGGCGGAGGACGACGGGGTTGCCGCGGTCGTCGTAGCCGAGGAACTCTTCGAATTTGGGGGTGGAGATCTGAATTTTCGGGTCGGTCTTTTCCACGTTTTCCTTCCTCTTTCCTCATCGGGCCCCTTCTACTTCAGGGCCTTCCTTGGGAAGGAATTGCAACCGACGTGCCACGGATTAAAAAATAATATTTAATAATTTCAGTATATTAAAACTGATGTGTAAACACCTCACTTCTTCATTTTGAGAACAACATACAAAATTTATTCCTATTGTTCTCATTATGAATTTTTGGTGATAGATCGCGAATATTTCAGAACAAAGGAAGTCTATTGACGTAAAATTTTACGTCATCTATTTTGTATTTATGAAGGCCCTCAAACAGCTCCGCATCACTCGCGGAATCTCGCAACGCCGTCTGGCCACCCTCGCCGGGACTTCCTATAAAACCCTTCAACTCTTTGAAACCGGCGACCAGGACAGCCGTCTCTCGACCCTGGAAAGTTTGAGCGGCGGGCTCGGTTATCCCCAGGGCTACCTCAGGCATCGGCTTGACAGCCTTTGGCGGGACCCCGTGGATTCCGTCGCGGTCGTCTCCTTCCAAATCCTCGCAGGGGAAGCCGGCCCTTGGCGCGGACCTTTTTTTAATTTCGTGGACGCCTTTCGGCGGGCGGAAGACAAGAAGGCCCTCGTTCAAGCCCCCCCGCTTCTCGAAACGCCCCCTAAGCTCAAGGCCCTCTTGGCTTCGACCGTCGAGGCCCTCTGTGTCGAGGCTGGAATTCCAGCCCCCGATTGGTGCGAGGGCGTGCCGCCGCTTAAGGACCCATGGTTTGTCAGCGGCATGGAGAACCTCAAGGCCGGCGCCCTGGTGGAAAGCCCCGCCCATTTTCGCCGGCGAAATCTCTTCGTCTTAGGAAATTTCCTGGAGCGACTTTGAAGGAAGGCGACAATGCTGACACGAACGCTCATCCAAAAACTCTTTGCTGCCTTAAATGAAGAATTGGTCAAGCTAGGGGCCAAGGGCGAGGTCGGCATCTGCGGCGGCGCCGTGATGTGCCTGGTCTTTCAAACCCGCGAGGCGACCAAGGATATTGACGGAATCTTCGAGCCCACCCGGGAAATCCGCGCCGCCGGCCGCAAGGTGGCCGCACGTTTCGGAATCTCGGAAGACTGGCTCAACGATGCGGCCAAGGCCTATTTTCACGCCGATCCGCCCCGCGAGGGGGTCCTGGAGCTTTCCAACTTGCGCGTCTGGGCCCCCTCGGCGGAATACATGCTCGCCATGAAATGCATCTCCGCCCGCTTCGACGGCAACGATCGCGGGGATGTCCAATTTCTCCTGCGCTATCTGGAACTGCCCTCGCCGGAGGCCGCCTATAAAATTATCGAGAAATACTATCCGCAGAATCGGATTCCCGCGAAGACGCGCTTCTTGCTGGAGGAAATCTTCGAAGGCGAAGGCCCTCTTAACGGAGAAAAATTTAAGTAGGCGGGGAAAGAGGTTACCCCTTCACCAAGCCCTGGGCCTTAAGTCGCTTGCGGACCTCTTGAAACTCCGAAAAGAAGCCCAGGCCTCCGGCCGTGGCCGAGCGGTCTCCGACGGGCGGAGACAGGCGAAACTCGGATTTCTTTTCGGAGGGTGCGGCGGCGAGCACGGGATCTCCGGGGTGTTCGGAGCTGCGGCGCAAGACCACGGCCTCACCCCTGGAATCGTAGCCCAGGAATTCCTCGATGGCGGGAGTGGAATTTAGGGATTTTGCGGCGGTGCCCATGCCGGGGATTAAGATTAGCAAAACCGGGGCCAAGAGCGTCCGGATACATCCCGACAATATTTAATAATTTCAATACATTATTTAGAGATTAGTTTCGCCGGAAAGCCTTCCTGGGGAATCCAAGCCACAAGAGGCCCGCCGGGGCGGGGGCGAGAAGCCCTCAAGGTTTAATCCTTTTGAGCTTCCAAATCGTAACGCGCACACTCGGCGAGCTTAGCCAAAATCTCCTCCCCGTCCTGAGTGGGCGCCTGGCAGGCATGGTCGCGGCAGAGATAGTAAGTGGTCTTGCCGCCCTGGGCCCGGCGGTTCTGCAAGAGCGGCGGAAAATCCGCAGCCTCCACGGCGGCGGCGACGACGTGGTTGGGGAAAAAGCCGCCGCGCAGCTTCGCGAAAAAGCCGGCGCCCTCCCCCGCCTTCCCTTCCAGGACCGCGAGCTCGCTGGAGAGATCGGTCAGGTAATCGTAGGCCAAGAGCAAGGTCCCGAAGGCGGAGGGAAACTCCGCCGCGGTCGGGGCGAAGACTTCGAGGGTCTTGAGCGCCTTTTCGCGATAGGCGGCATCCAGGGTGAGGTCGTGGAGCCGCAGCAAGTTGGCGGCGGCGACCGCGTTGGCATTGGGCAGGGCGCCGTCCGAGCCCTCCTTCCCCCGGACCAAGAGGCTCGGGTCGCTGCCGTCGGTGAAAAAGTAGGCCCCGCCGGCCGCGTCCCAAAACTTCGCGTCCTGCCGCCGCTGCAGGTCGAGGGCCCAGCTCAGGACCTCGGGGCGGAAGTCGCACTGGTAGAGCTCGATCAGGCTCTGAATCAGGTAGGCGTAGTCGTCGAGGCGCGCGGCGAAGCGCCCCTCGCCGTCGCGGTAGCGGGCCAGGAGATCCCCTTGCGGCGCGAGCTTCTTTTTCAGAAACTCCATCGCCCGATGCGCCGCCTCGAGGTATTTCTTGTCTCCCAAGACCTGCCAGCCCATCGCCATGGCCCGGATCATCAGGCCGTTCCAGGCGGTGAGGATCTTGTCGTCCTTGTGCGGGTGGACGCGGGCCTCGCGGATCTTGAAGAGCTTCTCGCTCGCCGAACGGATCAGCGGGTGGTCTTTCTCGGCCCAGCCGAATTCCACCGCCAGGCTTAAGTTGTTCGTGCCATGCTCGAAGTTGCCGCCGGGAGTGACTTGGTAGACCCGGCAGAAGTGATCCAGCTCGTCTCGGGTCAGGACTTCGCTCAGCTCCTCGAAGGTCCAGACGTAGAACTTCCCCTCCTCCCCCTCGCTGTCGGCGTCCTCGGCGGAATAAAAGCCGCCCTCGGGGTCGGTCATGACGCGCAGGACGTAGTCGAGGGTCTCCTGGGCGACGCGCCGGAACATCGGCTCTTGCGTCGCGCGGAAACCCTCGAGGTAGGCGACCGCCAGCTGGGCGTTGTCGTAGAGCATCTTTTCGAAGTGCGGGATCAGCCAGCGCGCGTCGGTGGAATAGCGCGCGAAGCCGTAGCCCAAGTGATCGTAGATCCCGCCCCGCGCCATCTTGTCGAGGGTGAACTTCACCATCTCCAGGGCGCGCGGCTCGCCGCCGCGTCGCCAGATCCGCAGCAGCATCGAAAGTTGGTTGGCGTGCGGAAACTTCGGCGCCTGCCCGAAGCCGCCCCAGGCGGGGTCGAAGCTCATCAGGCTCTGGCGGAAGAAGGCGCCGAAGACGTCCTCGCTTAGGCCCACGCCCTCGGCCTGGGCGGACTTCTGCAGCTTGAGGTACTCGACGATGGAGTCGCCGGTCTCGAAGACCTGCCCGGGCGCCTCGCGCCAGACCTTGGCGACCTGGCCCAGCACGTTGAGGAAGAGGGGCTTGGGCCAATAGGTACCGCCGTAGAAGGGCTTGAGCTCGGGCGTGAGGAACATGCTGAGCGGCCAGCCGCCCCGCTGGCGCATCGCGTGCAAGGCGGACATGTAGATGTCGTCGACGTCGGGGCGCTCCTCGCGGTCGACCTTGATCGGGATGAAGTCGCGGTTCAGCACGTCGGCGACCTCTTGGGTCTCGAAGGACTCGTGCTCCATCACGTGGCACCAGTGGCAGGTGGAATATCCGATGCTGAGAAAGATCGGCTTGTTCTCTTCCCGGGCCGCGCGGAAGGCCTCCTCGCCCCAGGCCTGCCAGTGAACGGGGTTGTCCTTGTGCTGAAGCAGATAGGGGGACTTTTCGAACTTCAAACGGTTGGATTTTTCGACCATGAAGAACTCTATTCCGGAATCGGCGAAAACGAAAGGCGTTTCGATTTAGGGAAAATGCCGGCCCTATTTTTCCTCGTCGACCTCGGCCCGGGCGCCTTCCAGCAGCTGCTGCACGACGTTGGGATCGGCGAGCGTCGTCGTGTCGCCCAGGTCGTCGACCTCGCCCGAGGCGATCTTGCGCAGAACCCGCCGCAGGATCTTGCCGCTGCGGGTCTTGGGCAGGGCGGGCGTAAATTGGATGTGGTCCGGCTTGGCGATGGGGCCGACCTCGCTCGCGATGTGCTGAATCAGCTCGCGGCGCAGGCCGCGCGAGGGCTGCACGCCCTCCTTCAGGGTGATGAAGGCGTAGATGCCCTCGCCCTTGATCGGGTGCGGGAAGCCCACCACCGCCGTCTCGGCGACGTCGGGGTTCTTCACGAAGGCGCTCTCCAGCTCGGCGGTGCCGAGGCGGTGCCCCGAGACCTTGAGGACGTCGTCCATCCGGCCGAGAAACCAGTAGTAGCCGTCGGCGTCGCAGCGGGCGCCGTCGCCGGCGAAATACTTCCCGGGAAATTTGGAAAAATAGGTCTGCTTCACCCGCTCCGGCTGGCCGTAGACGCCGCGGATCATCGCGGGCCAGGGCGCCTCGATCACGAAGAGACCGCCCTCGTTGGGGCCGCAGGGCTGGCCGTTCTCGCGCAGGATCTTGGGCTGGACGCCGAAGAAGGGCAGCGCCGCCGAGCCGGGCTTCAGCGGCATCGCGCCCGCCAAGGGGCTGACCATGATCGCCCCCGTCTCGGTCTGCCACCAGGTATCGACCACCGGGCAGCGCCCCTTCCCCACCGTATTAAAATACCAGACCCAGGCCTCGGGGTTGATGGGCTCGCCCACCGTGCCCAGGATGCGCAGGCTCTCGAGGGAATGTTTTTGCACCGGCGCCTCGCCCGAGCGCATCAGCGAGCGGATCGCGGTGGGCGCGGTGTAGAAAATGGTGACTTTATGGCGGTCGATCGTCTCCCAAAAGCGGTCGACCGCCGGGTAGGTCGGAATTCCCTCGAACATCACCGTGGTAGCGCCGTTGAGCAGTGGCCCGTAGACCAGGTAGCTGTGCCCCGTCACCCAACCCACGTCCGCGGTGCACCAGAAGACGTCGCTCTCGCGGTAATCGAAGACGTATTTGAAGGTCGTCGCCACCTGCACCATGTAGCCGGCGGTCGTGTGCAGGACGCCCTTGGGCTTGCCCGTCGAACCGCTGGTGTAGAGGATGAAGAGCGGGTCCTCGGCGTCCATGGGCTGGGGGTCGATCTCGTCCTCCTGGAGGGCGATCAGCTCGCTCCACTCGTAGTCGCGGCCTTCGACCATGTCGATCTCCTCGCCGGTGCGGCGCAGGACCAGCGAGGCGATCAGCTTGTGTCCCGCCGCCTCGCAGGCCGCGAGGGCCTTGTCGGCGACGTATTTCAAAGAGACCGACTTCTCGCCGCGAAACAGGCCGTCGGCGGTGAGCAGGAACTCGGCGCGGCAGTCGAGGATGCGCTCTTTGAGCGATTCGACGGAGAAGCCGCCGAAGATGACGTTGTGGGTCGCCCCCAATCGCGCACAGGCCAAGAGCGCCATCGCCAGCTCGGGGACCATGCCCATATAAATGGCCACGCGGTCGCCCTTCCGGACCCCCAGGGCCTTCAGCGCGTTGGCCAGGCGGCAGACCTCGCGGTGCAGCTGGCGGTAGGTGAAGCTCTTCGTCTCGCCGGGGCGGTTGCCCTCCCAGATCAGGGCGAGCTTGTCGCCTCGGGACTTCAGATGCCGGTCGAGGCAGTTGAGGCTCAAATTGGTTTTGGCGCCCTCGAACCAGGCCACCTCGATCTTGTCGCCCCAGTCGTAGCGCAGGATGCGGTCCCACTTCTGGAACCACTCGAAGCCCTCCGCGACGCCGCCCCAAAATTTCTCGGGGTCTTCTATAGAAGCCTGGTAGAGCCGGCGATAGGCCTCGAGGTCGGGCAGAAGCGGAGCGCCCTCGCCGCGCGCCTTCACGTCGAAGACGCGGTGGTCGCTGAAGACGTTTTGGATGGAGGTTTCGCTCATAGCGCTCGGGAGACGGTTAATACAGGGGCTCGATCCGCTCGATCTCGGCCATCAGGCCCTTTAGCACGCCTTTTTGGAAAGGCAGCAGCAATTTTCCGGCGGCGAAAAACTCCTTCAGCGGGAGGGTGCCGCCGAGCTTGCAGAGATTGAGATAATTGTCCAGGGCGGCCTCTTTGTCGCGGAGGCTCTGGGTCCAGAGCTGCCAGGCCCCGACCTGGGCGATGGCGTAATCGATATAATAGAAGGGCACCTGGAAGATGTGCAGCTGGCGGATCCAGCGGCTGCGCTTCCAGGCCTGCAGGTCGCCGAAGTCGATGCCCGGCATGTATTTGTTTTCCAGCTCTTCCCAGGCGCGCGCCCGGCCCGCCTCGCCCCTCGCCTCGCCGGAATAGACGCGGTGCTGAAACTCGTCGACCATCGCGATGTAGGGCAAAAGTAGGATGCTCTCGGCCAGGTGCTTTTTGCGGAAGGCGTCGGCGTCCTGTTCGGAAAAGAATTCTCCGTAATAAGGCTGGGCCAGGAATTCCATCCCCATCGAATGCACCTCGCAGGCCTCCAGCGTCGGGTGGCTGAGCTCGATCAGCTCGATGTCGCGGCTCTCCCAGGCCTGGAAGGCGTGGCCGCACTCGTGCAGCAGGGTCGTCACGTCGGCGGCTTCGCCGACGCTGTTCAAAAAGATATACGGGACCCGGTAATCGTAAAACCCCGTGCAGAAGGCGCCGGGCGCCTTGCCGACGCGGGCGGGGACGTCGATCAGGTCCCAGTCAATCATCCGCTGGAAGTGCTCGGCCAGGCGCGGGGAGAGCTTTTGGTAGACGCTCAGGCCCGCGCGGGTCTGCTGGGGAATCGAGACCTTGAGCTCGCCGGTCTTCCACTCCGGAAAATAATCCAGGTCCCAGGCCTGCATCCGCGCAAGCCCCAGGGATTTGGCCTGGCGCTCGCGGATCTTCACCGCCAGAGGCACCATCACCTCACGGATCTCCTCGCGGAAGACCCGCACGTCCTCGGGGCCGTAGTCGAGACGGCGCATCTTTTGGTAGGCCAGCGGGATGAAGTCGGGGTGGCCGAGGGTCTTGGCCATGGCGTCGCGGTATTGGACGGCCTCGTCGTAGATCGCCTCGAGGGCGGGTTTGTTCTTGAGAAACCAGCCGCTGTAGCTGCGGTAGCTGTCGCGCCTCAGCTCGGGGCGCGGCGAGGAGGAGAACTTCTTGATGTGGGCCAGGGGGTAGGTCTTCCCCTCCACCTCGAAGCAGGCGCCCCCGCTCAGCTTGGTGTAATCCGCCAAGACCTTGTTGAGCTTGGTCTCGAGCTCGACGTTCTTCGGGTCGAAGGCGTCCTGGGCCAACTGCAGCTGGGCGAAGAACTGCTTGCCGTGCTTGGCCTCGAGGGCCTTTCGCTCCGGAGAGGCCAGGAACTTCTCTCGGACCTTGGCGTTCCAGATCGAGTAGACGGGCTCGACCTCTTCTCTTAGGCGCCGCTCTTCGGCCTCGACCTCGGGGTTTTCGGTGAAGCGCTGGAAGGCCAATTGCACCAGCTCGAAATGCGTCTCGATGTGGGCCTTGACTTCGTTCCAACGGCCCAGGGCGGCCTCCCAGGCGGGCAGCGCCTTGGCCTGCTCGACCTCGGCTAGGACTCCGCTTAGGAATTTTTCGGTGGCGGCGCCGCTCAGCTTTTCTTGGTAGTCGTGGAAGTAGCGATTCGTCCGGCGCTTCAGCTTGCGGACGACCGAGACGATGGGATCTTGTACATCGGACATGCGGCAATCTTAAGCATCTTGAGGGGTGCGAATCCAGCAAGAATTGCTGGGACTTGGGGAAGGATGCTTAGGCCCCCGCTCTGAAGCCCTCCTCCGATACCTCCCGGACACATCGCCATGAATACCTCCGCCATAACGCCGCGCCCGGATGGAAAAGAAAATCTCCCCCGGAAGGCTACGGCCCGGTCGGGCTAGTCGCGAAAAAAAAGCCGGTTCGCTTCGATAGTTAGAGTCTTCCTTCGTCAGCCTCTAACTATCGAGCTCACTCGGCTTTTTTTCCGCTCCTACGCCCTCCCTCCTGCCTAATGCCTTCCGGGGGAGATTTTCTTTTCCATCCTAGGTGCTCCTTAAGAAGGAGAAAGAGAAAAAAAATACTCTGAGCCAGTGACTCGCATACTTAACCTAAGTACACCAGTCTTAGACTTCCGATTCGCACCAGCTGTGGTTCCGACACCGCCGGAAACCCATCGTAGGGACGAACCTTGTGTTCGCCCTAGACACGGACCCCGCAATTTTACGGAACCCGCCATCACGCAAAACCCATAGGGGCCGTTCGCGATCGGCCCCTACAGCGATCGCAAAGAAATCAGCGTCGCGAAATTGCCGGCGGGGGGCGAACACAAGGTTCGCCCCTACAATCGATAGGCGATGATTTGAGATGGATTATTTAAAGGGATTCTTCAGCACGATATGCTGCTGCCGAGAGGGCCCCACCGAGACCGAGGTCATCGGCAGCTCGAGCAGCCTCTCGACCCGCTCGACGTATTTTTTGGCGGCCTTCGGCATCTGCTTCCACCGCGTCACGCCGGTCAGGTCCTCGGACCAGCCGGGGACTTCCACGTAGATCGGCTTTACCTCTTGCAAGTCCTCCACCGTGGCCGGGACCGTCTTCAGGACCTTGGCGCCCAGGCGATAGCCGGTGCAGATGCGGATCTTTTTGAGGCCGCTCAAGACGTCGAGCTTGGTCAACACCAACGACGTCAGGCCGTTGGCGCGCATCGCGTGGCGGATCACGACCAGGTCCAGCCAGCCGCAGCGCCGCGGACGGCCCGTCGTCGAGCCGAACTCCCCGCCCTTCTCGCGCAGGTACTCGCCGGTCTTGTCCTCCAACTCCGTGGGAAAGGGTCCGCTGCCGACCCGCGTGGTGTAGGCCTTGGCGATGCCGACCACTTGGTCGATCTGCGTCGGGCCCAGGCCGCTGCCGCAGGAGGCGTAGCCCGCCACCGTGTTGCTGGAGGTCACGTAGGGGTAAGTGCCGTGGTCGACGTCCAGGCTGGTGCCCTGGGCGCCCTCGAAAAGCAGCTTCCAATCCTTGCGCACCCAGTTCTGCAGCAGTTCTCCCACGTCGTCGACATAGGGGCGTATCGCCTTGGCGAGCGGCAGGTATTCCTTGAGCAGGGCCTCGGCGTCGAAGGTCTTCCCCTTCAAGACTTGCTCGATATAGGCGTTGCGCTCGGGCAGCAGGGCCTTGAGCCGCGCGGCGAAGATGTCCGGATCGACGAAATCCGCGATGCGGACGCCGCGCCGGGCGACCTTGTCCTCGTAGCAGGGGCCGATGCCCCGGCCCGTCGTGCCGATCTTCGCGTCGCCCTTCGCGGCCTCGCGCAGCAAGTCGATGGACTGGTGGTAAGGCAGGATGACGTGGGCCAGGTTGCTGATCCGCAGCGTGTCCGGCTTCTTGAGGTAGCCGGCCTTCTTCAAGGCCTGGATCTCCTGCAAAAGCACCTTGGGATCGACCACCACGCCGTTGCCGATGACGCAGACCTTCTTGGGGTGTAGGACGCCGGAGGGAATCAAGTGCAGGATGGTCTTCTTCCCGTCCACCACCAGGGTGTGACCCGCGTTGTTGCCGCCCTGGAAACGGACGACGGCGTCGGCGTTGGAGGTGAAGAAGTCGACGATCTTCCCCTTCCCCTCATCGCCCCATTGAGTGCCTACGATTACGACGTTGGACATAGAATTTTTTGGTTAAACCTTTCGCGAAGACGCATTCCGTAAAAGAAGGCCGAAGGCAACGCGTTATAATTTAACCTCTTTGACGGACAGGATGTTCGGCAGGGCCTTCAGCTCCTTCAAGACCTCGTCGGGCACGTGCTCGTCGACGTTGTAGAGCGCCAGGGCCTCGCCCGTCTCGCGCAGCAGGCCCAACTGCATGCGTGAGATATTGACCTTGTTCTTGCCCAGCAGGGTGCCGATGTTGCCGATGACGCCGGGCCTGTCCTGGTTGCGGACCACCAGGATCGTCCCCGCGGGGACCGCCTCGAGGTAGAAATCGTCGATGCGCACGATGCGGGGGTGGGTCTTGCCGAAGGTCGTCCCCGAGACGATGCGCTTGCCGGCGCTGGTCTCGAGGGTGACCGTGACCAGGCTCGCGAAGTCCAGCGCCTCCTGGGTCTTGGCCTCCACCACCTTGATACCGCGCTCCTTCGCGATGACCGGAGAATTGACGTAGTTGACGCTGACGTCCTCCAGCATCGGCTGCAGCAGGCCCTTCAGCACGCAGACCGTCATCGGCGCCAGCGGGTACTTGGTGATCTCGCCCGTGTACTCGATCGTGATCTGCTGCGGCGTGCCCTCGGCCAGCTGGCCCTGGAGCAGGCCCATCTTCTCGGTAAGCAAAAGATACGGTTTCAGAATCTTCGCCAATTCCCCGGAAATACTTGGGAAATTGACCGCGTTCTTAACCTCGCCGGTGGCGAAGTAATTGACGATCTGTTCGGCCACCTCGATCGCGACGTTGAGCTGGGCCTCGTCGGTGGAGGCGCCCAGGTGCGGCGTGCAAACGACCCGCGGGTGCTTGATCAGGGCGTAATCCGCCGGAGGCGGCTCCTTCTCGAAGACGTCCAGGCCGGCGCCGCCGACCTTGCCCTCTTCCAGGGCGGCCAGGAGGTCGGCCTCGTTGACGATGCCGCCGCGGGCGCAATTGATCAGGAAGACTCCCTTCTTCATCTTGGCGAAGGAGTCCTTGTTGATCAGGTTGCGGGTCTTGTCGGTAAGCGGCACGTGGATCGTGATGTAGTCCGAGCGGCGGAACAGCTCGTCCAGCGAAACCAATTCGATGCCCATCTGGGCGGCCGCCTCGGCGGTGAGGAAGGGGTCGAAGCCGATCACCTTCATCTTGAGGCCCAGGGCCCGTTCGGCGACGATCTTGCCGATGTTGCCGACACCGATCACGCCCAAGACCTTGTTGGTGAGCTCGCGACCGACGAAGCTCTTCTTGTCCCACTTTCCTTCCTTCATCGACATGGTCGCCTGGGGGATCATGCGCGAGACGGCGAACATCATCGCGACGGCCTGCTCGGCCGTGGTGGTGGCATTGCCGCTGGGGGTGTTCTCGACGATGATGCCGTGCTTGCTGGCGGCCACGCAGTCCACGTTGTCGACGCCGATGCCGGCGCGGCCGACGATCTTGAGGTTCTTCGCCTTCTCGAGCAGCGCGGCCGTCACCTTGGTGTTGGAGCGAATGATCAGGGCGTCGTAGTCGGGAATGATCTTCTCGAGCTCTTCCGGCTTGAGCTCGGTCTTCACGTCGACCTCGAGGCCGGGGCCGGAGCGCAGGATCTTGAGGCCCTCTTCGCTGAGCTTGTCGCTGACTAATACCTTGGGCATGCATTCTCCTATCGGGCGAAATTATTTCTCCATGAGCACTTGCATCGCGGCGCCGAGACCGACCCCCGGCGCGATCTTGTGGCCGTGCTCGATCAGCGCCGACTCGACCGCCGCCAGGACGTTCAGGATGTCCATCGGGTCGTAGTAGCCGAGGTGCCCGATGCGGAAGATCTTGCCCTTGGCCTGGTCCTGCCCGCCCGCGATGGTCATGTTGAACTTGTTCTTGAGCGTCTTGACGATCTTGCCGGCGTCCATGCCCTCGGGCGAATAGGCGGCGGTGACGGCATCGGAGGGCGCGGCCGGCGCGAAGAGCTTGAGCCCCATCGCCTTCAGCCCCTCGCGCGTCGCCTTGGCCTGGAGGGCGTGGCGCTTGAAGAGATTTTCCAAGCCCTCCTGCTTCATCAGCCTCAGCACCTCTTGCAAGCCGAGGATCAGCGAGACCGCGGGGGTCCAGGCGGTGGTGTTCTCTTGAATGGACTTCCGCTCGCGCTTGAAGTCGAAATAAAACTTCGGGAGGTCGCTCTTCTCGCAGAGCGCCAGCGCCTTCTTGCTGACCGAGGCGAAGGCCAGGCCCGGCGGCAGCATCAGGGCCTTCTGCGAGCCGGTGATCAGGACGTCGATGCCCCAAGCGTCGGTCGGGATATTGACCACGCCCAGGGCGGTGATGGCGTCGACCACCAGCGCGGTGTTGGGCATATTTTTGACGATCCTCGCCACCGCCTCGACGGGGTGCGCGACGCCGGTCGAGGTCTCGGAGGCCTGCAGGAAGACCGCGCGGTAGTCGTGTTCTTTGAGTTTGGCTTCGATCGCCTTCACGTCGACCGCCTGGCCCCACTCCACCTTGATCACGTCGTGGGCGATGCCGTAGGCCTTGCAGATCTTCCACCAGCGCTCGCCGAACTTTCCGCCGTCGACGACCAGGGCGCGGTCGTTCTTCGAGAGCAGATTGACCACCGCTCCTTCCATCGCGCCGGTGCCGCTGGCCGCGAAGATCAGAACCTCGTTTTGCGTCTGGTAGAGCCACTTGAGCCCCTCGCGCACCTCCGCGACCACCTTCTCGAAGGCCTCGGTGCGGTGATGGATGATGGGCAGGGCCATTTTGGTCAAGACCGATTCGGGGACGGGGGTGGGTCCGGGGGCCATCAGGCGGTAGCGGTACATCGTTCCAACTCCTTAAAATTGGGAAAGATTTGCCTCGACGGCGGAAAAGACCCGCGCGCAGGCGAGCCCCGCTCATACCCAGCCGCGTCGGGGCGCGTCAAGGCATTAGTTGCCCCGGATAAAGGCGATTGTTTTCGGGTAGATGCGGACCCGGCGCGTCCGCGGACCCGGTAGCAGACCTTTTCGCAAAGCGAGCCGTCGACACCAGGCATCAAAGGGATTCCGACCAGGCGGAAAGCAGATTTCGAGTCCTGCCCAAAGCCTCCGACCTAGGCCCGCCCCGCATCTGGTGGAGCTGAATTTCCACCGCGGTCACCAAGGAAATCAAAGTATCCGGCCAGGCCTCCGGAGGTACCACTCCCGTACGGTGCAGGTCCCGCAAGATTTGAAAGGACTGCTCGGGATTCGAGGAGGCCAACAGAGGTTCGGCAATCTGTCCCAAAAGACTCGGCCAATGCGCCGGGGCCGCCTCGCCGCGACGGCCCAAAAACTCCGAAATTCGGTGAAAGTGGGGAGCTACCGTGCGACGCAGCTCGGGCTCGGGGATACCCTCTAGCCAGACCGGAGCGACGTCGCGTTCGAAAATTTCGGACGCGTGGCGATCGATCGCCTCAGCCGGCGCAAACCGGCCTTTCGCGACCCTGTCTTGGCGGAGGGCGTTCAGATGACGGAGCAAGGAGACTTTGGAAAAATCCGCGCGGGCGTCGTAGCGGCGGAAAGGATTCTCCGAGGCCTTCTCGAGCGCGACGAAGTCCGCCAGCGCGGACATCAAGGCCGTCTCGCGCCGGACCAGATCGCCGCCGAGCCAAACGGAAGCGGGCGCCTCCGCCGACAACCTCGACCGGCCCTGCCGCAACATGTCCCTGGCGAAGATCCACTCCCCCGCGCCGAGGGCCCGCTCCGCGAAGAACGAGGCTTGCAGGTATTCCGCATAGGGTGTCGCGGCGGGAAAAATCTCCCGTGCCAAGTGCAGGGAGGTCAGAAAGGAATATTTTCGGAAATTCAGGGATTCCTGGGAAAGACCCGGCAGAGCGTCGAGGATTTCGTTCACCAGCGGATGAGGGTGGCCGTAACGATCCAGCGTCGCCAGGACCTTCTGGACTTCGGCGAGCGAATCCTCCCGGTTCCAGCCTTCGGACTCGACGGTGCGGCGCAATCCTTCCTCGGCCTCGCGCCAAACGGTCTCGACCTGGGGGTTTCGCGAAAAACTCGGCGTCGCCCTTCCCAAGAAGGCCTTAGCCGCGTTAAACAGTCCCGGCTGTTCCAAAACCATCAAGTGCATGAGGCCGACGGCCGCGAGGCGTTCGGCCCTGCCCTGCGCCGGAGCCACCCGGACAGCTAAAGCCCTCAGCAGCGCCTCGGGCTCGTGGCGGCCCAAGGCCTCCGCGACGATTTGGCGGCGCTCGGCATAATCGAACCATTGCAAGACGCCGTGGAGCGGCGGCAAACCGGTTTCCCCGGAGACGGCGCGGCTCAGCCACTCTTGGGCCTCGCCCTGCCCTTCCATACCTCCGCCCTCCGCCGGCCCGGCCGGAGGCAGGATGCTTCCGAAGTTCCAGGAGGAAGAGGAAGAGCTGCGCTTAGGCCCTTCGCCCGGCCTCATGGTGGACATCGCCATCACGTGTTCGGGAATTTCGAGCGCCACATCGCCCCTCGCCGGCGAAATGGTTCCCGCCGCGGCCCAAGCGGGGTTCGGACCGAGACCGCCGAATGGCCTGCCGAAGCCGGACCTCGGAGGGGCCGACCAGGACTCGATTTGCAGGCGTTCCTGCCGCAGCAACTGAAGCTCGGCCCCTTGACTCGTCCGATGCAATCCGGAGAACACCCGCGAGGAAATCCGGCCCCCGACGTTGAAGTGGAGCAGCGTAACCAAAGAATCGACGACGTTGTCCGAAAGATTGCGCGGTCGGGTCCATCCCAGCGCGGCCTCGAGTGCATGAGATCCTAGGATCCCCGCGAACATGGCGCCTTGGTGCAGCAAGGCCCTTTCGAAACTCGAGGAACCCGCGAGGGAGACGCGCGCGGCCTCTCCTCGAAAACCAAGATGCAGCCGCCGAAATGCGTAACCCGAAACGCGCATCATGCCCAGGCCCAAGGCGAGACTTCGCCACTCGCCAATATTTTGCCGCAGGCTCCAGTCCTGCCCGCCTGGATGGGCGAGCTCCGCGTAGCCCTTCGAGGTCAGCCAAAAAGCTCCCGACTCGGGGAGCAGGGCCAAACCGGAGGCCAGGAGCCTAGATCCCAGGCCACGGGTCAGGAAGCCGGCCGTCGGGCTGGCCCACAGCCGGGAAAGCAGGGCCAGGCGCGTGAAGGAAAAGACGGTCGAGGCCGCTGCCATGCCGACGAGCATGCCGGGATCGGTCGCTTCGGCAGTAAACCTGCGAGCGTAAGACTCCCAACGATCGCCCGCTTCGCCCCGACCCAGCATCGCCTCGCGGCTTCGCGAAACCCTTTGCGCCAGGGCGGGAGACAAGTCGCCGGCGCCGCCGTTCAATAGGAATTCGCAGAGACTCAGGGCCGGGGCCGACCTGCCCTGCGACTCCAAGCGCCGGACCAGTTGATAGACTTCTTCGCCGTAGAGCTCGCCCGATCCCTCTTGCGAAAGGGCGATCAACTCGCGCAGTCCCTCCGGGCCGATCCGGGAGGCGATCCGGCCGCTCCCGAGCCCCAGCGCCTCAATCACCGCCGTTTCTCGAGCCGCAGAATCGGGAAGGGAAAGGGCCTCCCTCAGGGCCACGCGTGAGGATGCCGAAAGCGGAAGGCCCGACGGAGGACCGGCTTCGGAGAGCAGCCGATCAAAGATTTGAGCTGTAGCCTCTCGACTTGAAAAAGTGGATGACAGTCCGGAAGGACGCGAATCCGCCTGCCCGGCGAGGCGGGGAGAAAAAACCTTGGAGAATAACATGTAGCTTACCCGTGAACGCGATGCTTAAACCAAAACGATTTCGGTCGCCAGGTCTATGTGTTGCTAAAATCTTTCAGCGTTTTCTCAGGAAAACACTCACCGCCCCTCACCGGACCCCTCCGCCCCGCGCATCACCCCCGCATGCCGGGCCGGGTCGATGTTGGAGCCGGTGAGAATGGTGACGACGGGGTTCTTGGGATCCAGGCCCAACTCCGGCAGGCGCCCACTTAGGACCGCGGCCAGGCCCGTCGCCGCGCTGCCCTCTACCACGAGGCCCTCGTGGCGGTGAATCCGCCGCATCGCCTCGCCGACCCAGGCGTCGCCGACGGCCAGCGAGCCATGCAGGCCTTCGCGGATCAGCTCGAAGGGCCGCGCCCCGGGGATGGTCAGGCCGATCCCACTGTCGCAGAGCCCCTTCTCGTTCAAGTACACCTCGCTGCGCCGTCCCTCGATCAGGGAAAAATGCAGGGCCGGCGCCTCCGCGGAGACGACCGCGATCACACGCGCCTCGGGCAGGTGCCGGCGCAGCACCGTACCGACGCCGGCGGTCAGTCCCCCGCCGCCCGTCGGCAGGAGGAAGGTCGCCCGCGCCAATCGCTCGCGGACGGATTCGGGCAGTGCGCGCATCCCCTCCAGGATTTCGAAGCCCGCCACGCCCTGCCCCGGGATCACGTCCTCGAAGCCGTGAACGTAGCGCAGGGCGCCTTCGATATCAAAACTCCGCTGAAGATAGAGATTGCGCTCGAAGACGTAGCGCAGGGCCCAGTCGCGGGCCTCCTCGTAGCCGCGCCAGGGCTGCTCGCCGGTGGTGACGACCGTGGCGCCCAGCCCGCGCAGGCGCTCCTGCTTCCCTTGCGGGGTCGTGTCG
>SZOV01000048.1 GCA_030263375.1 Deltaproteobacteria bacterium PRO3 | reverse complement strand
AGCACCACCGTGGTCGGCGGCTCCGCCGGACGCTCGCCCAGGCCGAACCAGGAGAGAAACTCGCCGATCGTCTTGCGCCCGGTCAGGATGTCCTCTTCCAAAGCCCGCGCCACCGCCTCGCGCTCGGAGAGCCGGCTGCGGTAGGCCGTGATCTCGGCCCCCGTGACCCGGCCGCGCTGGACCGGAGCCTCAGCCAGCACCGCTTTCGCTGGGACAACCCGCATAGTTATTCGGTCGCCCTCGCCTTCGGTTATGGGCGCCACGGTTTCCTCAACGGCAAGGGTTTCGAGCACCACGGATTGCAAGGCCGGCTCGCCGCGGGACTGCGGATTCCCCTCGGCCTCTGGCGCGACCACGTCCTAATGCCGCGGCTCTTCTATGAGTATCAGGGAAACAATTACCTCCGCTTCGGCGACGCCTATCTGAGCCGCGCCCAGGCCCACCGTTTCGGCGTGGAATTGAACTACCTCTACGAGGCCGTTCCGACTTGGCTGCAGGTCGGGGCCGCCTTCAGCTTGGGCGGCGCCGTCTACCGGACGCAGGATGGACTACTGCAAGGGTTGATCTTTAATGACCGGAACCTGCCTCGCCCGGTGGATTCTTCCGGGATCCACGTCTCGGGCGCCGCCTTGCTCTGCACCTTCAACGGACTGGCCTGCCTCAGGCCGGCCCTCAACATGGACCTGGGCATGGGCCTGGGGCTGGAGCCCATGGAGGCCAGGGGTTTTTCCGTCTCTTTGCAAGTCGATGCGATGCGCTTTTTCCATTATCCGACCCCGAAGACGGTGCGGAAGCGCTACGGGAAAGCCCAGGACGCGAGTTCCCGGATATAAGCTTTACCCTTTGCGGGGGATCGGTATAATTATTCAAGGGGGAGATGATGAGCTTCTCGTTGCGGAGAGCCAGTTTCATTCTCGTCTTGACGCTTTGCGCCGGCACCTTGCACGCGCAGCAGGCCAACCCCAATCCCAACCCACAAAATCCCCCGGAAAAATCCTCCAATAATCGCCCAAAGGGATCCGGCGGCTTTTTTGATTTCCTGCGCGGTGATCCGGGGCCTCCAGGCCCCCCGGGACCGCAGGGGCCGATGGGACCGCCCGGACCGCCGGGGGCGGCCGGCGCGGCGGGGGTGGCTGGTAGCGCCGCGGAATTCTCCATCCCTCACACGGGGACGCCCAAGCCGGTCCAATCCAACTACACCTTTGGATGCCCTCAGGGGACCCGGGTCGAGGGCACGGACCGCATCGGTCGCGTGATTTTGCCCGCGGACCAGCCCAAGAGTTCCTGTGGGATCAATTTCGCCAAGGCCTTCGGCAAGGCGCCCGTCTGCGTCGCCAACGTCGCGATGGGTCTGGACGACTACTACGACGCGATCCCGGCGGTCGCCGTCACGACGACGCCGGGTTTGCTCCGCTTCATTTTAGGAAAAGAAGCCCACGACAACTACAGCGAGATGACCTTGAACTACTACTGCTTCGAGGCGCCGGAGCCCAACCTGCTCCAGTATCGGGTGCAAGAATCGGGCAATGTCATCCAATATTTGAACAACGCCCCGGCCACTGAAGAGGGCCCCGTCAAGTCCTTCAGGAATTCTACTTCGATCATTCCCTGGATCACGCGCTGATTTTGGCGCAAAAAAAAGGCCCATTCTGATCGGGAATGGGCCATAGCTTTTTGTCTTCCGGCGGTTTTATCGGCGTCGCAGGGAACGGAGGAAGGCGGCGCAGCCCCCGACGAGGCTCCAGAAGATCCCCATCGCGATCCAGGGCAAGCCGGCCAGGCTCGAGACTCCGGGCCGCAGGCTGCACCCGCCGCTGTCGGCCGATCCCACGGGAAAGCCCGGGGGATTCCCGCTGCCACTGCCGCCGTTGTTGCCGCCGCTGCCGGGTTGATCCTCGGGCGGCGTGATCAGGCCCTTGCCCAATTCCCGCGCGATCGAGGCGTTGCTCGGCGTGAAGAGCTTCACTGAAAACTCCTCCTCGCCCTCGTCGAGCTCGTCGCTCTTGATCGAGACCGCGATGTTTTGCCGCGTGACCCCGGGATCGAAAGTCAGGGTGCCGTTGGCCACCGTGTAGTCGTCGCCGGCGATCGCCGTGCCGGCGGCCGTCGCGTATTTGACCGTGATCGTCTCGTCGCTGGCCTCGGTCAGCTCCGCAACGAAGGTGGCGGTCGCGGTGCCGGAGACGGGCTCGGCGATCGTCACGTCGTTGATCGAGAGGGTCGGGATGGAGCTTAAGACCACGTCGTTGCCGTCGCCGCCTTGGTAGTTGATCTTGAAGCCGACCTCGTCCCGGCCCACGATGCGGAAGGTCTCGTTCTGCGAGAGGTCCTTGAAGGTGCCGGTGACCTGGTCGTTGCCGTCGTTGTCGATGATCTTGTAGTCGTCGCCGGCCCGAATCCCTTCACCCAGCGCCATGCGGAAGATCGACTGGTCGAGGACGACGCTGCCCGTCACCTCGAGGCCGCTGTATTCGGTGCCCGGGATCTCGCCGTTGACCTGGATCACCAGGACGCTGTTCGCGTCGAGGATCAAGTTGCCGGTGGCCAAGAGGGCCGGCTCGTCGTCGCCCGGCGAGAGCTTGCCGCCGGCCTTGATCAGGACCTCGCCGGCGATTTCGCCGTCTCCCTGCAGCTCCGCTCCGTTCTCGACGATCACCGCGCCGCTGCCGGTGCCGGAACCGGCGGCGTTCTTCACGTCGAGGGTTCCGCCGTTGACCGTGGTGCCGCCGCTGTAGAGATTGTCGCCCTGCACGCGCAGGAAGCCGGTGCCGTTTTTCACCAACTCGCCGCTGCCGAGAACGCGGCCGCCCAAGATGGTGTTGCCCAGGCCGCCGACGCTCAGGTCGAAGGTTTTCAGCTCGACGTCGCCGTTGATCGTGAGGAAAGTTCCGGTGTTTTGCACGGTGAAGCTTTGGTTTTGGGTCAGCTCGATGCCGAGGGCCAGGATGTTGGTGCCGCTGGCCTGGCTGGAGAGGATGCCGTTGCTCAATCGGATGTCGTTGCCGCCGATATTATAGTTGGCGGAAGAGAGCTGCAGGGATTGAAAATTGGTCAGATCGGCGAAGTCGTTGACGTTGGTCAGCTTCAAGGCCCCGGGCGGGAACAAGAGTTGGCTGCCCGCGGCCGGCGCGCCGTTGGGGTTCCAGTTATTGGCCGTCGACCAGTTGTTGTTGGCGCCGCCGCCATCCCAGGTGACGGCGAAGAGGGGAGATGAGAATGCCAGGCCGGCGAAGACGCCGAGGCAGGCAAGGGTTTTGAGGCTTTGCATAAGGATCGCTCCTGTGATTTACCCCAATGCCCTGAGGCGGCTGCCTACGAAGTGGGAGAGGCAAAGTCAACGCCGTAATAAGGAGGAGCGCATGAGCTTGGAACTCAAAGGTAAAACCGCATTGATTACAGGGGCTTCACGTGGAATCGGCCGGGCCGTCGCGCTTAAGCTGGCCTCGTTGGGCGCCGACATCGTCGTCCACTACCGGAAAAACGTGGAGGAGGCCGAGGCCCTGGCGGGCGAGCTGAGGGAGCGCTTCGGCGTGAAGGTCGCGAAGGTCGCCGCCGATCTTTCGGACTTGGCCGAGATCCAACGTTTTATCGAGGAGGTGAAGGCTTCCCACTCCCGCCTCGATATCTTCGTCGCCAACGCCGCGGCCACCGCTTTTAAACCCCTCGAGCAGATCCGCGAGCACCACATCGCGAAAACGATGAACATCACGGTGACTACGTTCATCCTCGCGATGAACGCCTTCAAGCCCCTGATGCCGCCGGGCAGCAAGGTCATCACCGTCTCGGGCATCGACACCAAGAAGTACTGCACCAACCACGGGCTGCTCGCCGCCGCAAAATCCGCATTGGAGACCCTGACGCGGTACTACGCCGTCGAGTGGGCCGCGGAACAAATCTTCGTCCACGGGGTGAACCCCGGCCTGGTCGACACCGATTCGCTGAAGGTCTACTTCGGCTCCTCCTACGAGGAGGCGAAGGCCGGGCTTTCCCGGCTCGTCCCCATGGGCAAGCTCATGCCCACCGGAGACGTCGCCGAGCTGGTGGCCTTCCTCTGCTCGCGGGCGGCCGACTGGATGAACGGCGAGACGCTCTACGCCGACGGCGGCGTCGGTTTCATGATGCCGGTGTACTCGGGGAAGTGAATCTTGGGGTGGCCGAGCCTCCCGTCTTCCGGTGAATTGCGGAGCGGAGTCCCCAAAGCCGGGCCTTCACGGATCTCTCCAAGCCCCCGCGAAAATCGGAAATACTCCTTTTCCTCTCCCGGCTTAGCGAGGGGAGCTCGAATTTTTTCCTCCTGTGGCATGGGCATTGCTGCGATTTCGTTTTGGGCCGAAGCCGGCCCGAGACGAAGGGGGGAAGGCCATGGGATGGATCGAGCGCGGCGCGCGCTTCCTTTCAGAGGTCAACCGGGAATTCACGCTCGAGGGAAGGGGGTTGGGAGAGCCCCCGGAGCCGGTCCCTGAAGCCCCTCCCGATCCTTCCTCCCCCGGCCCCGCCACCGCCTTCCGCCTCGCCGCCTCTCCCTTACCCTTCCTCGCCGACACCTGCCGATGCCTAGTTCCAGCCCTGTTTTCCCAACGCGTCTTGAATTTCCTGCATTCCGCCGATTGCCGCAGCGCCGAGCCCCAGCGTTCCGCGGCGGTGCCCGGCTTCGCGGCCTTGGCGGGCATCCAAGCGTCCTACGGATTTCTCTTACAAGAGCTGGAAGCGAATTCCCTCGAGGCGGCCGAGCATCCCTCCGATCTCTTTTTTAATTCCGGAAGGGTGGGGGAGGCCCTCCGGCGCCTGCACGACGCGCGGCTGAACCGATTGCTCGTCAACGGGAACGACCGCGAGGATCCGGAGATCCTCCGGTTGGAGGCGCAGCAGGACCATGCCTTGGAAGACTTGCGCCGCCTGCGCGCCCTTCAGGAAGATCCGCCGCAAGGCGCGGCGGCCTGGGAGGAATATTTCCAGTGGGCTCGAGAGGCGGGCCCGCGTCTCGACGCCGTCTACGGGGAGATCGAGGTCCCGCTTTCGCAAGGCGGCTCCAACCTGGAGGATCTCTTCGCCGAGTCCGCCTACCTCGCGGCCTATGAAGACATCTATCGGGAGATCGCCTCGGCCCCGGCCGACTCCGCTTGTCCCGCCGATCGGCCCGCTCTGCGCGAAGGGCTCTACCGGCTGTGGAATCAGACGCCCGCACCGGATGGCACCTCCTACCTCGCGGGGGCCGGACGTCGCCGCTTGGCGGAGATCCTTTTGGGCGAGGAACGGTTCCCGGAGGCGGAGGAGTGGCGGGAGATTTTTCCCGAAGCCCCCGAGGCCTTTTCCGGCGGGACTCGAGGTGCCCTCGAGGCCTTTCGCTTCCTCAGCCTCCGGCACCTCGGCCAATTGGACGAATGGAATCGGCGCGAACGGGGCCGCGCCCGGACCGAGGCCTTGGAGGCCGGCCACTCCCAGACCGAGCTCGAGTCGGTGGGCCGTTTCTTCGAGGCTGCCGAGCGCGTGGTGACGCATCAGATTCGCGAGCTGCGAGCCTGGGAGATCCCCGCCGACGAGACCCAGGCCTTGGCCGAGTTGTCCGGCCTGCTGGAGGCGATGACCTCGGTGCGGATGCGGACCCGCTATGCCCGCGAACATCTGCCCTTCCTGCACCTGCGCGCCGCGCGCTGGGCCGGCCTGGACGGCGGCGAGACCTGGAGCCGGATGCGCCGCTTGGCCGAGGCCCTGCCCTTGGATTACGAGGGGCTCGGCGCCGCCTACCTCCTACCCTCTCCCACGGAGATCTTGCGGGAAGGTTCCTTCCTGAGCCGGTCGATGCAGTTGAGCCTCGCCCAGCAGTTCACGCGCGACCTGGACGCGGTCCACGGGGTCATCGCGGGGCTGGACCAAGTGGTCGGTCCCAATTTCCTCGATGACGTGATCCTCGGCAACGCGGCGGTGAGCCTGGTGGGTCCGGAGCTGGAGCGCGGCGCCGACGCGGCCTTCCTCGAGGAACTGCTGGGCTTGCGCGGGCGCTATCACCAAGCCCTGGATGAGTTGGCCGCGTTGGGGGAAGCGGAGGACGACGCGGCGGCCTGGGAACGCGGGGCGAGTTTATTCGAGACCCTCGGCGAGCTGCACCAGGCCTCTTTGTTCGGCGACCTCTCCTATCAGCAGACGCGCACCTGGCAGCTGCTGCGCGACCGCGAGACCGTCGAGGCCGGCGTCTTGGACGCGGTGGCCTCCTTCGGCGGGGCCTATCTCGCGAGTTTCTTGACGCGACTGCCGTCCCTCCTGCGGATCGCCCGGGGCATGGGGGACATGCTGCGCGAGACGCGAATCTTTCAAAGCCTCCGGCCCTCATTCCAAAGAAGCCTGCTCAACGGATTTCGTGTCTACGGCGCGGCCGCGCCCGAGGCCTTCTTTCAAAGCGGGCTCTCCACCCTGCTGCGGGGCATGGCGGCCTACGACGCCGCGGCCGACAGGGCCGATCGCGGCTTGGCCGATGCCTTTTTGGAGGGAATGAGCTTCGTCTTTTTTCAACGGCGGCTGCGGCCCTTGTTCAGCCGCCTCACCGCGCCTTGGGCGCGCCTGGAGCGCGCGATCGTCCGGTGGGGAGAAGGCAGGGCCTCGCCGCTGCGTCAGGCGGGGACGTTTTTGGGAAGCGAGGCAAGCCGCCTGGGATTTCACCTGACGCAGCTGGGCACCGAGACCTTGATCTTCAGCCTCTACCGCCTGCGCGACCTGAGCCTGCAATGGCTCGCCGGGATTTCCCCCGATTGGGAGCGGGCCTTTTCCACGGAGGCCTTCGCGGAAGATGCGCTGAACGTGCTCCAGGAATACGTCACCGAGCGGCCGGCGGAACTCTTGGGGCGGCTCAGCGCCCGGGTCGTGGGCGCGCCGGCGGCTCAAGCCCTTGTCGATGAGGTCGCCGTCTCCCGGGCGCTGGTCCGGTCCGAGGAATTTTCGGAATATCCGCCGCCTTGGCGGGTTCAAAGGCTGAGAATCTACCGGGACCAGTTGGCAGATCTCCGGGCCCTGCTGGAAAGCCACGGTCAATCCTTCGAGGACCTCCGGCCGATCGGAAGCGCCGATCCGGACCTGTATCAAGCGCTTCAAGACTTGGATCGGGAGCTGAGCTTAGTGGAGGCCTCGCGCCGCGGCGAGGAGGCCGAGAGCCGGCGCTGGTTGGAGGAGAATTATGTGGGACCTGAGCCGCTTGCCTCGCCGCAGCCTACCACGGGTCCGGAGGCCTCACTCGGCCTCGCGGCGGGGTGGTGGATGCCGGCTCTGGGCGAGACGTCGGAACTTCCGGGTCTCGGCCTCTCGATCTTCGGAGGTCTGATATTGGCAGGCTTCTGGTCGTCCTTGTTTCGAACACGCGTCCCGGCCACGTTTTCGGAGTTGCTGCGCCGTTCGCGCTCTCAGCCCGGCGGCTTGCCCGCCAGGGATCCGTCGTTAGCGACAAATTCCGTCTATCAAATGTCTCCGGAGGAGGTCCTGCGTCGATACCGCACTGCGATTCCCTTGTCGTGGAGGGAGTTTCCATTGGAATCCCGCGTTGATGGTGCCGCGCGTGTTTTTTTCACGGGAAGAATTTTCGGCATAGGCAGCGGCAAGACGGCCTATGAGGCCTTCCGGATCGATGCGGAGGATCGCTATCGGCGGGTCTGCGTCGTCGTCGCGGATCATCGCAGCATCCCCGGAGAGGGCTTTCGGCCTTGGGACCCGAAGGAGGTCGAGCAATATGAAGCCCAAATCCGATGGGTCGCCGAACACGGCCTTGGGAGGGTGGAATACTATGGCACCCTTGCCTTGCCCGGCGGCCACGTCGGCTTCGTGACCAACATAGCGCCGGGCCTGATCGTGAACGAAAAGGAGAACTATTCTCAAATCGGCACTTGGATACGCGAGGAAACCCTGCGCGACTTGGCGACCCTCTTGAGGGATTGGGGCCGGCTTGGCGGCGGTGTTGCGGGGGATTTTCAATTCAACGTCGGGCCGGACGGCTTGGTGTATATGCTGGACTTCGACAACGTCTTCGGACGGGGCACGCCGGGTCAGGCCTGGGAACGAGGCATCGGGTATCTTCGTAGCGCCTGGCTGCAGGCGGGTCGGGCGGAGGGAGAATTTGAAGAAATGCGGAGGCGGGTCGAGGAGGAATTGCCTGTGCGCGACTCTTTTGTCCAGCCGGATATCTTTGAGGTGATGCAGGAGCTGCGCAGAGAGTTTCCACAAGAAGCGGCTTGGCGTTTTCCTACGCCGGAAGAGCAAGCTGAATTTGAAAACGGCTTGGCCCGCGAGGCCCAAGCGGCCTTTCCGGTATTTCAGGAAACTGGAATTTTTATGAGACCTGAAGAGTTGGAAAAGTGGGAGGCTGAGGTTCGGAACTTCTTGATAGAGCGCTTCCGTCGGCGCCTCCGGCCCTAGCGGCCTGCCAAGGGGGCCGTTGGCCAAGGTATGGATCAGGGAATTGGGGTAGCATGGGGCGCAGGCGTCGTGGCTGGCAGACTCTCAGCCGGAAAGGGCGCGGCGAGGAAGTCCAGGATGGCGTTTTTTAAACGCGTCGGCTGATCCCAGACCGGCGCGTGCCCGCTTTTTTCCAGCGCGACCATCGCGGAACCCGGGATCAACCGGTGCAGGCGCTCGCCGACCTCGAA
The DNA here is from genome assembly GCA_030263375.1 of Deltaproteobacteria bacterium PRO3. Lineage (NCBI taxonomy): Bacteria > Deltaproteobacteria > Deltaproteobacteria bacterium PRO3. The sequence goes on along the minus strand of SZOV01000048.1, from coordinate 16,501 downwards.
GGGGATGACGCGGTCCTCGCGGCCGTGGATCACGAGGGTGGGCTGTCGCACCTGCCAGACCTTGTTGTCCAAAAGGCGAAGCTTGCTGTTCTCGACGAAGCCCATGAAGACCGCCTCGTACTTGGCCTTGATCCGGGTGGAAGACTTGACGAGTTGGTCGAGGACGAAGCCCGGCAGCGGCGGCGGGTTGTAGAAGAGCAGCTCGAGGAAGCGCTTGGCCTTCTCCCGGTCGGTGAGGGTGAGGCGGGCCAGCTCGGGGATCTCGGTGCGCAGGCCGGCGCTCTCGACCAGGATCAACTTTCCCACCTTTTCGGGGTGCTCCAGCGCGATGATCAGGCTTACCCAGCCGCCGACCGAGAGGCCGACGAAATCCGCCTTCTCGATGTTCAAGGCCTGCATCAGGCCCAGCACCAGGTCGACCTCCGAGTCGACGGAGTAGGTTGCCGGATTCAGGCGCAGGAAGCTCGAGGCCAGCAGATCGGGGGCGATCACGTGGTAGTCCTTGGCCAGGGCCGGCATCAGGCGCATCCAGGTCATCTGCGCGGTGCCGCCGAAGCCGTGCAGCAAGAGGACCTTACGGGGGTTTTCTTTTCCGCCCTCGTAGTAGTTGACGCGGCGCTTGCCGACGCGCGCCTGCTGTTCCTCGATGCCCGCCACGTGCTGCAGCAGGAAATTCACCGTCTTGCGGAAGTGCGGGATAGGGTTGAGCGCCAGATAGATCAGCAGCGCGGCGACGGGCGCCAGGAGCAGGAGGGGGATCCAGAGGCGTTTGCGTTTGTAGACGGGTTTCGGCATTGCCCCACGATCACCAATAAACCTGAGCCTTGTAATTTTTCTCGAAGTCCCCGATCTCCTTCTCGCGCTGCAGGGTCAGGCCGATCTCGTCCAGACCCCGGATCAGGTGGTTCTTCACCGCGGGGTCGATCTCGAAGTGGAAGGAGATCTCCTCCGGCAGGTGGAGGGTGACCCGCTGTTCATCCAGATTGACCGTCGCCTCGAGGCCCTCGTAGCGCTCGACCATCTGGAAGATCTCCTCGACCTCCGCGGCCTTCAGCTCGACGTTGAGCAGGCCGTTCTTCACCGAATTGTTGTGGAAGATGTCCGCGAAGGCCGGCACCTCGCCGACCCGCGGTGCGATGATGGCCTTGATCCCGTACTGGGTGATCGCCCAGACCGCGTGCTCGCGGGAGGAGCCGCAGCCGAAGTTGTTACGCGTCACCAGGATGCTGGCGCCCTGAAATCGGGGCCGGTTGACCTCGAAGTCGGGATTGGGCTTGCCGTCGGGCAGGTAGCGCCAGTCGAAGAAGAGGTTTTCGCCATAACCGGTGCGGCGGATCGACTTGAGGAACTGCTTAGGGATGATCTGATCGGTGTCGACGTTGGCGCGGTCGAGGGTGACGAGTTTTCCGCGGTGCGATGTGAAGGCTTCCATTAGGACCATCTCCTGAGATCGACGAAGTGACCGGCGCAGGCCGCGGCGGCGGCCATCTGGGGGCTGACCAGGTGGGTGCGTCCGCCCTTGCCCTGGCGTCCTTCGAAATTGCGGTTGCTGGTGGAGGCGCAGCGCTGCTGTGGCTTGAGCTGGTCGGGGTTCATCGCCAGGCACATGCTGCAGCCGGACTCGCGCCATTCGGCGCCGGCCTCGAGGAACACTTTGTGCAGCCCCTCGGCCTCGGCCTGCTTCTTGACCTGCTGCGAGCCGGGGACCACCATGGCCTGGACGCCCTGGGCGACCTTGCGGCCCTGGAAGACCTTGGCCGCCGCGCGCAAGTCCTCGATGCGTGAATTGGTGCAGCTGCCGATGAAGACGACGTCGACGGGCACCTGCGCGATCGGCGTGCCGGGTTTCAGCCCCATGTACTCGAGGGCGTGCTCGGCGTCTTTCTTGGAGAGGCCGGGCACCTTGTCGGGCTGGGGGATGAGGCCGTCGGCGTCGATCACCATGCCGGGGCTGGTGCCCCAGGTGATCTGCGGGGCGATCTTGTCGGCGTCGATGACGAGGGTCTTGTCGTAGACCGCGCCTTCGTCGCTGGGCAGGGTCTTCCAGTAGGCGATGGCCGCCTCGAGGTCCTTGCCCTTGGGGGCGAAGGGGCGCTCGACCTTGCGGAAGAAATCGAAGGTTGTCTCGTCGGGGGCGATCATGCCCGCCTTGGCCCCGGCCTCGATTGACATGTTACAGACCGTCATGCGGCCTTCCATGGAGAGGGCTCGGATGGCCTCACCGGTGTATTCGATCACGTGGCCCGTGGCCCCGGCGGTGCCGATCAATCCGATAAACTTGAGAACCAAGTCCTTCGCGGTGACGCCGGGTCCCGGCTTGCCGCGAAATTCGACTTTGAAGGTCTTGGCCGGCTTTTGTCGCAGCGTTTGGGTCGCCAGGACGTGCTCGACCTCGGAGGTGCCGATCCCGAAGGCCAGGGCCCCGAAGGCCCCGTGGGTCGAGGTGTGGCTGTCGCCGCAGACGATGGTGGTGCCGGGGAGGGTAATCCCTAAGTCGGGGCCGATGACGTGGACGATGCCCTGCTGGTCGCTGTTCAGGTCGTAGAGGCGGACGCCGAAGTCCTTGCAGTTTTGGGTGAGGGCCTCGATCTGGGCCCGGGCGATCTCGTCTTTAATGTTGTAGCGGTCGACCGTGGGGACATTGTGGTCCATGGTCGCGAAGGTCAGGTCGGGGCGGCGGACCTTGCGGCCGGTCAGGCGCAGGCCCTCGAAGGCCTGGGGGCTGGTGACCTCGTGGACGAGCTGGCGGTCGATGTAGAGGAGGGCGGTGCCGTCTTCCAGGGTGGAGACGAGGTGTTTTTCCCAGATTTTTTCGAATAGAGTCTTAGGCTTGGACATAGGCTGGAACTACGATAGCGGGGCGCCCAGCGTCAAGAATCGATATTTACCGGAGTTTTCGCATTTTCCGCCTTGAGCCCGAGCCCCGCCTTTGGTATGCGGGGCCGCCTATGGTGCTCTGCCATCACTGCGGAAAGACCAGCGAATCCGGCGATCGCATCGGCCGGAACGAGACCTGTCCGCACTGCGGCGACGACCTGCACGTCTGCTACAACTGCCAGCACTACGACCCGAAGGCCTACAACGAGTGCCAGGAGACGCAGGCGGAGCGGGTCTTGGAGAAGGACAAGGCCAATTTCTGCGACTACTTCGCCCCCAGCGACCGCGCGATGCGGGCGGGGGAAGACAAGAAGAAGGACGATGCGAAGGCGAAGTTGGACGCCTTGTTTAAGAAGCCATAGGTGATGTCTTCGCGGCGGCCGTAGGGGCCGTTCGCGGATGATTTTCAAAGCAACAGGCGCAAAGCCTCAGGAGAACCCAAGTGGCAAAGATTTTAGTCCTCGCCGGCGACGGCATCGGCCCCGAGGTCATGGCCGAGACGGTCAAGATCCTCCAATTCGTCAACGCGCAGGAGAAGCTCGGCCTCGAATTCGAAAACGCCCTGGCCGGCGGCTGCTCCTACGACGCCCACGGCAAGCCCTTGACCGACGACACGCTCAAGCTGGCGAAGGCCGCCGACGCGGTCCTGCTGGGCGCGGTGGGCGGTCCCAAGTGGGAAGACCTGGACTATTCGGTGCGCCCCGAGCGCGCCCTCCTGGCCCTGCGCAGCGAGCTGGGCCTCTTCGCCAACCTGCGCCCCGCCAAGGTCTATCCGGCCTTGGTCGACGCCTCCTCGCTCAAGCGCGAGGTGATCGAGGGCATCGACATCATGGTCCTGCGCGAGTTGACCGGCGACATCTATTTCGGCAAACCCAAGGGCGTCGAGAAGCTGCCCGACGGGCAGGAGCGCGGCGTCAACACGATGGTCTACACGACCCACGAGATCGAGCGCATCGCCAAGCTGGCCTTCGAGATCGCCCGCGGCCGCCAGAAGAAGGTGACCAGCGTCGACAAGGCCAACGTCCTCGAGACCACCGAGCTCTGGCGCAAGATCGTCACCCAGCTGGGCAAGAGCTATCCCGACGTCGAGCTCAAGCACATGTACGTCGACAACTGCGCCATGCAGCTGGTGCGCTACCCCAAGCAGTTCGACGTGATCGTGACGGGGAACCTGTTCGGCGATATCTTAAGCGACGAGGCGGCGATGCTGACCGGTTCGATCGGGATGCTGCCCTCGGCCAGTCTGGCCGCCTCGAAGAAGGGGATGTACGAGCCCATCCACGGCAGCGCCCCCGACATCGCGGGCAAGGGCGTGGCCAACCCCATCGCGACGATCCTGTCGGGCGCGATGATGCTGGACCTGACCTTCGGCAAAAAGGCCCCGGCGCAACGGATCGAGGCCGCGGTCGAGAAGGTATTAGCGACGGGGCTGCGCACCGCCGACATCGCCAAGCCTGGCGAGGCGAAGGCCTCCACGCAGGAGGCCGGCGAGCGGATCTTGGCGGAGTTGAAAAAGAGTTATTAAGAGGCTGTTGAAAAACTATTTTCATTCACGCCGGAATAAATCCGGCTCCATATAACGCCCAAAAATCCTTCGGATTTTCGGGGCCCGCCAATCCGCCTACGGCGGCTTGGCCCAACAACCGGTGGTTTTTCAACAGCCTGGTAATTTTAGGGACGCATCTTATGAAAAAAGAAAAATACAATGTCGCCGTCGTCGGTGCCACCGGCGCGGTGGGCAACGTCATGCTCGAGGTCCTCGAGGAGCGCAACTTCCCCGTCGACAGGCTCAAGCTGCTGGCCAGCGAGCGCAGCGTCGGCACGCGGCTTCGCTTCAAGGGCAAGGAGATCCCCGTCGAAGTCCTCGACGCCAAGGCCTTCGAGGGCGTCGACATCGCGCTTTTCTCGGCGGGCGGGACGATCAGCGAGCGCTTCGCCCCCGTCGCGGCCCAGGCCGGCGCGGTTTGCGTCGACAACACCTCCGCCTTCCGGATGCACCCCGAGGTGCCGTTGGTGGTGCCCGAGGTCAACCCCAAGGCCATCGGCGACTATAAAAAGAAGGGCATCATTGCCAACCCCAACTGCTCGACCATCCAGATGGTCGTGGCGCTCAAGCCGATCCACGATCAGGCCAAGATCCAGCGCATCGTCGTATCGACCTACCAGGCGACCAGCGGCGCCGGGAAGCGGGCGATGGACGAGCTGGCCCAGCAGACCAAGGCCCTGTTCAGCGGCGAGGAGCTGCAGAAGGCGAAGTTTCCGCATCAGATCGCCTTCAACTGCCTGCCGCACATCGACGTCTTCCTCGACAACGGCTACACGAAGGAAGAGATGAAGATGGTCAACGAGACCAAGAAGATCATGGGCGACGACTCCATCCAGGTGACGGCCACCTGCGTGCGCGTGCCGGTCTTCGGCGGCCACAGCGAGAGCGTCAACGTCCAGACCGAGAGGAAGCTCACCGCCCGCGAGGCGAGGGCCCTGCTCGAGAAGGCGCCCGGCGTGATCGTGAAGGACGACGTCGTGCACAACCAATATCCGCTGGCCATCGACTGCGTGAACAAAGACGAGGTCTTCGTCGGTCGCATCCGCGACGACGAGTCGGTCGAGAACGGGCTCAATTTCTGGATCGTGGCCGACAATATCCGCAAGGGCGCGGCGACCAACGCGGTGCAGATCGCGGAGATCTTGATCCGGGATTACCTCTAGTCTTTTAGAGGTCTGCCTTCAAAGATGCCATGTCTTGGTAGGATAATGCGGTGAACGCACCGAAGGACTGCGGCTTTTCTACCTGGCAGATCAGGTAGCCTTTAGTCGTCTTGTATTTCTTTTGAAATGCGATCAATCCCGCGAAATCTTGAGCGGAAGGCCGGTCGGTATGCTTCGCCTCGATCGGGATGAGATCTGATTTCCCTTCGACGACGAGGGCGACTTCCTCTCCCTTCTTCGTTCTCCAATAGTAAAGTTGAGCCCTGGACTTCCAAAGGGCGACGGCCTGCAGAATGATAAAATGTTCGAAGAGAAGGCCGGCCTGCAAAGTTAGTATGCCCGGAGAATGGCCTATTTGTGCGGCGGCGTTGCGCACTCCGATGTCGAAGAAATAGTATTTTGGCGAGCGCAACACGGCGTCCCTTTTTCCCCCGAAGGCGTTGAGCCGATGGACGATCAGCGTGTCCTCCAGGATTTGGAAGTATTCACGAATCGAGGTGTGGCTGATTCCCACCTGGTTGCCCAGCTTGGAGAGGTTGGGAGACCCGCCGGATTCCAGGGCTGCAAGACGCAAAAACTGGGTGAAACGAGGGATATTTCGGACCGTTGCCTCAAGACGAATTTCCTCTTCCAGATAGAGGTGAGTGTAGGCGCTTAATGTCTGTTCTCTCTGTTCTACGCTGTTTTCGGACAATACTCCGGGAAGTCCTCCGAAGCGCAGTAGGTCGCTCAAGGACAATCTGCCTGCCGTCTCCTGCCAGGTGAGAGGGTAGAGATGTTCGAGGCGAACCCGTCCCGGCAGCCAGTTGACTCCCAGTCGCCTCATTTTTCGGGCGGAAGATCCTGTGGCGGTTAGGATGATTTTTTTTTGGTCGATCAAATATTGCAGGACATCCATGACGCCCGGAATTTTTTGGATCTCGTCGATAAAGAGGTACGGCGGCTTGTCCGATTTGAGCGCTTCCACTTCCCTGCGGAGAACTTCAGGATCCCTTTCGATTTGTTCGCGCTGATTGGGGAGCTGGAAATAATAACGAAGCACCGGCCTATCGGACATTGCGGAAAGTATCTGGTGGATAAGAGTGGTTTTGCCGGTCTGCCTGGCGCCAAATAATAAAAAAGAATGTCCCGATGCCAAATGTTGCATCAGGCGCTCCGTTTCGGACCGATGAAATTGGATACTTTCAGAAAAAGTCATTTTTTGAAAGTACTACTTTCAAGTGGAACTATCAATAAATTTCATATAGTTCTATCTGTTTAACCACTGGGGATTCCGCCTTTTGGGCTTTGCGGGAAGGCGAGGGGCTACGGGTCTAGGCCGACCGCAACCAATGTGGTGTTCCGTCGATAATGATACCGTTGGGTGGGGGAGGTGTCCGGAGACCTCCTGTTAGATCGACCCGTGACGCCCCCTGTTTCCTTTAAATTATCCCAAGAAATCATCGATTCTCTCTTGTCGGCCGAACACCGTCCTTTGTTCCAACCCCTCTTGGACTTAAGCGACCCTGCCCGGCAAACGGAGCCGCTCCCCACCCGTCCCAAGGCCCGCGATCCCGAGGCTCGCGCCGAGTGCCTATCCCTCGCGGAGGGCGGGTTCCAATGCACCCTAGTCCTGCCCATCGACGACAATGCCGGCGTCGAGGACGGGCGACTTTATTTACGGGACACCTTTGTCTACGATTCCTCGGGAATGGAGTTGCGCTCCTTTCAGCGAAAATTCTCCGGCAACGGTCGGGGAGGAGAAAACTGGTCCAAGTATCTGCAGGCCTATGCCTCGGTCGGTGAGCGGGAAGCCCTTACCTCGGCGGATCCGCGGGTGAGGGCGCTTGCCGCACGGCTGGCGCCGCTGTTGCCCCGCCCCGTCGCGTATTCGGACGAGGGCCAAGTAAAGACCCTGCCCAAGATTCGCGCCGCCTTCCAGCGCGAGCACGACTATTTGGCCACGCTCACCGCCTTGGCAAGCGAGGCGAAGGCCGGTTTGAAATTCCTCATCAAGGACGAGCGCAATTATTACACCGTCCAGTCCAGGGAGGAGTCGTTCGAGATACTCTTTCAGTGGGCGATGGATTTCGACGCCGAGGCGGAGAACGGAAGAATCCTGGTCCGGGATAAATTCACGCTGGACCCGAGGACCCTACGTTTCCGGAAAATTTCCCGTGAATGGCTTCTCGCTCCGGAGGCAGCGCAGGACGCGGCGTTCTCCAAGCTGCTCAAGACTCTTTCCCGGAGCCACGCGCCTGACGCCGAGGAGGCGGCCAGGTTCATCGAAAATCTCTTGCCGACGATCCTCCCTGAATCCAGCCCGAAAGCCCCCGTCCTGTTCCGCGCCTCGAACAAGCCAGAACTTTCCCGGGCGCGCGCGCGGCTGTTGCGAGAAGGCGGTCCCGAATGGGGCGAGGCCTCCCGACGGGCCTCGTTGGAGGCCTTGGCCGCGTTGGAAGTAGTCGTCCAGGAGCAATTCGCCCGCCGGGGAGACGGCGTCGCGACATGGATCGAGTTTCCCTCCTGGACGACCTCGAACGACATCGCGCAGATTTTCGCGCAGGCCTCGCTCCTCGTTAAGGAACCGAATCTATTTTCGCCGCGGGAGGCCTTCGAGGCCCTTCCTTGGAGTTGGTGGTTGGGTCACTTGAGGGACGCGATTCTTAAAAGTCCCACGCTGGCCGCCTTCGATGAATTGGGCCGGGAGTACGACCATGAGCTCCGGTGGGAGCGCTTGCGCCTCATGGCCAAGGAGGCCCTAGTCGATCCCGCGGGCCTGACGGAATTTCCCGCATGGGTCTCCGCTTCGCAGCGGGATGCCGATCCATCCTTGCCTTCGGAGGTCGTCGCGGACCTGGCCGACATTCAACGCATGGCGCGAGGGGAGGGAGACTTTTCCCAAAAGATCGAGAGGATCCTTCCCAGATTTGCCGGAGAGCTTTCCCGTCCCTCTTCTTTAGCGGCCATGACCCTCGCGCCCTTGGCGGGGGCGGGCGTGGAGCTTGGCTTGTTGAGGGCCCTGCGTCCCCTGGTACGAGGGACCAAGCCCTTGACCCTGGGACTGACCGCGGGCGCCGGCGGCATTGCCGCGGAGGGATTTGCCTTCACCCTCGCTCATCGATCCGTCGAGGCCTTGACTCCTCCGCACCGGGATGTGTGGACCGGATTTTCCGACGAATGGGCATCGTCCGTCGTCCTATTTTCGGCCTTGCGCCTCTCCAATTTTGGCGTCACGACCGCGGCCCTGCGCGCGGCGGAGGGAAAATGGGGATTGGGCGGCAGGGTCGGCGTCGAGGTGTTCCCCGCGGCGGCTGCCTTCACGCCGACGGGCAGGGCCATGGTCGGGGCCTTCGGTTTTCGCGCGGGTGGGGGCGTTCCACGCTTGAACGGACCGGGTGCCTTTCTCCACGGCTTGCTTAGGCCCTCGGCCGGTATCCTCGGCTTCCAGGCGGCCGGTTACCTGAGCCGATGGGCGGGATGGGAGCCGGAATCCGACCTGCGATTCGGCATGCACCTCCTCGATTCGGCGACATTGTACCTTCAGGCCATGATGGGGGCGAATTTGGTCGGGCGTCTGACCGGAGGCCGTCTCCAAGCCGCCTTAGGGGAGATGAAGTGGCGCATGGAAGAGATCCGCCGTCCGACGCCGGAGTTCGTTGATCCCCAGAAGGCGGCCCCCATCGTCGAGGCCGAGGCCTTGCGCCTGATTCGGCTCAATCCCGAGCTGGGCCTTCGCCCGGAAAGCCGCCTCGGCATTCGCCAAGAAATCGCCAGGCGCCTGGCGACGGGGGAGGGGCTGTGGGATTGGGCCGAGGCGTTGCAGGCGGAGCGTCGGCCGATATTCGAGAACGGGAGGATCTCCTTCCTGCCGGCACCGCCGGCCGCCCAAGTCCACCAACCGACGCTGCGTTTGCTGCGGCAGTGGAAGGAGCTGAACGAGGCCGACTTCGAGACGCTTTGGCGGATGCCCAAACGTCAAGTGGCGCATGCCATCCTGGAGCATGACCAGCTAAGACCGATCTTGCAGGTGAAGGCGGGCGCCTATGACTTCTACTTGAGCCGGATCCTCCGGGTGGAAAACAGCGAAGGAGACAAGCGGCTGTACGCCTTGGCCCTGGTGCCGGTGGAGGAGGGCGGTAGGATCATCTTGAAAAGGCGCTTTTTCTATAAATCCAACTCCGACGCGGGCAATTGGCGCGCCTGTCCCTACCAGGCCGAAAACGGCCATTTGAAAAAGGGCGTCGGCGTGCATTACACCCAGGAGACCCAGCCGGTTCCGGAATTGGCCGAGGCACTGATCTACTTAGAGCAGAGAAGTCAAGAGCACTACTCTATGACGAGCGGAGAGCTTTGGCCCTTCATCTCGATCGCCAGTCCCATGGTCGGCCCCGAGGGTCTGCGCACCATGGCGCAGGCCTTCGGTGAGGAGGTGGCCTTTCCCAGGATCGCCGGCATGACGGATATCCAGGAATTGGGCGACACCTTCCGCAGGCCGCGCAACTTGGAGGTGTGGACCAAGGTCCTGAACAGTCACATTCTGCACGAAAAATCCGCGCTGGAGGTCTTGGAGGCCCTTGAGTACCCCCAAGGTTTCGTCCCGGATTTTCGCCGGGAGCCGCGGAGGACTTTTACGCAGCCGGAAAGCCTCCTGGGACCGGTGACCTTTCGCGAATACACCGGCGGCTATGTCTTGGAAAAGGTCACCGGCCGCCACCGCCCCGTCGTTTGGACGATGGGCGAGGACACGGCGGGGCGGGTCTGGGTGCAATCCATCCGCTACGCCGATGCAAGCGTCAATTCTTACGGGGTGTATTCGGAGGTCATCGACTCGGGCCTCCTGACCGCCAAGCCGCTGGAGTACAAGAGCCAAACCACGGCCTTGCCCGAGTCTCATCGGCCTTCTTTTGACGAGCATTACGACGACGTTTCCTCGGCGCTCGCCCTGTTGCGGCCGATTAGGGAGTATCGCCAGGCGAGAGGGCTGGGTGCGGCTCCTGTTGCCGCCGCATCTTCGCAATAGGAGCGGGATTATCTCAGGTCGACCAGGTTGCGGCGCCGGCTCTGCCGGCCGATCAAGGCGAGGAGGAGGCCCCACCCGGCCGAGGCCGCGGCGAGCTTGTATTCCCGCAGGTAGAGCGTGACGCCCAGGTTGAAGAAATAGACGCCGAGGTACAGCCCCACCCCCAGCAGGACCGAATCCGTCTTGCGCGGCACTCCCTCCAGGGAGTCCGTCAGCCGAAAGGCCCCTAGAATCGCGAGCGCTACCAAAAACCACCCCGCGAAATTGCTCATCGGGACGTCGAAGTACCAGCCGGGATTCGGGTAGTAGTAGATGTCGCCCAAGAACCAGCGTGCGCCCAGGTGGGCGACCGGGTCGATGACCACGTCGAGCAGCATGGTCAGGGCCGCGCCGAAGACCACCGTCCCCCAGGAGCGCTGCAACTCTTGAAGCGGCGCGAAGCGGTTCCAGCGGCTGCGCAGGAACAGCGCCATCATGTAGCCGGCGAAGCTCAGGAAGACGTAGGACACCGAGTCCCACACCGGCACCCCGTAGAAGAAGATCTCGCCGGGCATGTTTTCATACTTGTATTTGTAGTCCCCGTAGGGAAATCCGTTGCGGATGGAAGCGGCCTCGGAGGCCCAGGCGATGAAATAACCTAAGACGAGCAGCTTGAGCGTCCGTCGCCACCCCCAGTGATGGGACGCGATGCCCAGGTAGCTGATCAGGAAGGCCACGACGTACCAGCGCTTGACGATCGTATGCAGGACGGATTCCAGCATGCCCGACCCCTAGTCGGTTAGGCCGCCGAGGTAAACTCAAATTTGCTGGAGCTTTTTCAAGGAGGCGATGTGCCGCTTGAGGGCCTCCCAGATATTGCTCTGCGGGAGTCCCAGCTCGCGTCGCGCGAGGCCGGGGTCGAAGAAGAGGGGGCGGGACAGCCGGTCGATGACGGCGTTCGGGATGCCGTCTTTCCTCTGCAAGAGGCCCCGGGCGAGGAGGTTTCCGGCCTTGGCCAAGGCGAGGGGCAGGGCGGTGCCGGGCGCAGCCACGCCGCTGATCCGCTGCAGGTTGCGCAGCAGCTCGAGCATGAAGACGTTCTGGTTGCCGAGGATGTAGCGCCCGCCGACCTGCCCGCGTTTGGCGGCGAGCAGGTGGCCCTTGGCCACGTCGACAACGTCGACGAAGTTGAATCCGGTGTCCAGGTAGAAGTGCGTCTTGCGCCGCAGGTAGCGCAGTAGGTAGCGGCCGAAGGGCGAGGGATCGCGGTCGCGGGTGCCCAGGCAGATCGTCGGATGGACGATGACGACGGGCAGTCCCTGCTGCTTGAGGCGGTTGACCTCGCGCTCGGCGAGGAAGCGGGTCTTTTCGAAGTCGGTTTTCAGGTCTTCCAGCGCCACGCCGTCCGTCTCGCGGATCACCTCTTCGCCGGGGGCGAGGGCCAGGGTCTCCATCCCGGAGGAGTAGATCACCTTTTCGACGCCGTGGTGCAGGGCCGCTTCCATGACGTGCTTGGTGCCCAGGTGGTTGATCGCCTCCATCCGCGCGCGATCGGTGCTCGAAAAAGAGCAGAGGAAGTCGGCGTGGAAGAGCGTCGTGCAGCCCTGTACCGCCTGGAAGACGGCGTTGCGGTCGGTCACGTCCAGCGGGAAGCTCTCGAGGTCGAGACCGTCGATCATCACCTCGCTGTCGTCGCCGGAGATCGTGGTGCCCGGGCGATAGCCGGCGCGCAGCGGCAGGCCCTGCTTGGTCAACTCTTCGACGATGTGGGAGCCGAGGAATCCCCCGGCTCCGGTGACGAGGATTTTCATGAGGGCTTAAACGTTCGCTTCGCTCTTGATGAGTTGGATGAAACTCTTCACCAGCTCGGGATCCCACTGGCCGCTTTCCGACTCGCGCTCGAAGATCTTGATCGCCTCGCCGGGCGGGATGCCCTTGCGGTAGGGGCGGTTGCTGGTCATGGCGTCGTAGGCGTCGGCAATCGAGACGATGCGCGGGCCCAGGGCGAGTTGGGCGCCGCTGACCCCGTCGGGATAGCCGAGGCCGTCGACCCGCTCGTGGTGGTGGCGGATGATCGGCAGGACCGGGGCCAGGCTCTTCAGGGCCTTGCAGATCTCGCAGCCGCGCGCGGGGTGCGAGCGGATGTGGGCCAATTCTTCCTGCGAAAGTTTTTCGGGTTTGTTCAGCACCAGCTCGCGGACGCCGATCTTGCCGACGTCGTGGAGCAGGGCGCCGCGGCGGATCAGCTCTTGGTCGGCCTCGTTGAGGCCGAGGCGTCGCGCCAGCAGGACGGCGTAGCGCGCGACCCGCTCGGAGTGGCCGCGGGTGTAGACGTCCTTCGCTTCGAGCATCTCGGCCAAGGTGAAAATGATCGTCTCGCTGCTGTCGACGTCGTCGTAGAGCTCCTTGAGCTTGAGCAGCGACTTGACCCGCGTGACCAATTCGACCTTGTTGAAGGGCTTCATCAAAAAGTCGTCGGCGCCCATCTCGATGGCCTTCAGCTTGTCTTCGAGCTCTTTCAAGGCCGTGATCACGATCACCGGGATGAACTGGGTCTTCTTGTCGCTCTTGATCTTTTGGCAGACCTCGTAGCCGGAGAGCTTGGGCATCATGAGATCGAGCAGGATCAGGTCGGGCGGGTCCTCCTCGATCTTCTTCAAGGCGGCTTCGCCGTCGTAGGCGGTCATCAGCTGGTAGGGATAGGGCTTCAGCTGGGCGAGGAGCAATTCCACGTTGGTGGGGTTGTCGTCGACGATCAGGACCTTGGGTTTTTTCTGCGGTGCGATGCTGGAGGTGCTAGCCATGGCCATAAACCGAATCCTAACAAAGGACTTCCGTAGCGGTCTAGCGATCTATCACACCGCGGAAAAACAGCCGACCATGGACAAAAACCCCCGCTTTCGCCTATAAGCCTTCCCATGGTTTCCCTCATAAAGAAAGGCCTCTCCCTGGCTGGAGTCCTGGCGGTGGTGGCCTTGGTCCTCAATCTCAATATCGGCGGTCGCCCCTCCCGGGACCTGGCCCTCGAGCTCTGGCAGAGCGAGGGGGTCCAGAAGGTCTACGGCGTGGTCCGGGACCGAGTCCTGGCCCTGATTCGAAAAGACATCTCGGTCGAGGACGTCTTTAAGCCGGAATTGCCGGGCAAAGCCCAGGCCCCTTCGGCCTCCGTCCCGGCCGCCCCCAAGACCTCGGCGGCGGCCCCTTCCGCCAAGGCCGCTCCGGCCCCCAAAGGCCCGGAGGGCGAGCGGGTCATCCACCTTGAGAAGCTCGACGATCAGGACCGGAAGGCCCTCGAGAAAATTTTAGAAAAATCCTCAAATTAAAATGGTTTAGGCGGCAAGCTTGAAGTCATTGTTCAAATATATCGGCGCCGCGGCGGTGGTTCTTTTAGGGGTGGTCTCGGTCAGCTATCTCCAGCACCGCTTCGATCAATCCGACCTCCGGCACGCGGTGGGGGCGGTGCGCTTCGCTCGGCCCCAGGGGCCGCAGGGCGCGACCCTCGAGGAACAGGTGGCCCATAAGTTCCAGACGAGGCCGGAACTGATCTCCTGGGAGCCGCAGCTCGAGTCCAAACTGGAGGGCACCGTCCTGGTGCGGGCCCTGCCCCCGCAGGGCGGCGGAAATTTAATCTGGAAGGTTGACTTGGTCCGCATGAGTGTGGTGCCTATCACCCCGGAGGCCGAGGCCTTCAGCAAAACGAATCCATAGGAGGAGCCGAAATGGCCGAAGCGAAGAAGTGCAAACAGAAGGACTGCAAGCGACCCTATCGCGCGAAGGGCTACTGCAACGTGCATTACAAGCAATGGCGCCAGGGCAAGCTGGGCAAGTCCCGCTACAAGACTTGCAGCCAAGAGAGCTGCAAGAAGCCGATGGGCAAGCGCGGGCTCTGCGACGCGCACTACGAGGCCTGGCTGAAGTCGCGCAAGACCGCGGTGGCGGTGGCCGAGGCGGCCCCGGCGGCGCCCGCCGAGGGCGCGGCCTCCTAAGGCTTTCGATGGCAGGGGGCGGTCCGGCGGGCGACGGCGGCGTTTTGCGGCGCGGTTCGCGGGACCTTTAGGACAGAAGCCGGGCCGTCAGGCCTTGGCCCAAGGATGGCAAGATGCGGAACAAAACTCAAGCCGCCTTGTTGCTCTTCCTCGTCGGCGCCGTCTTCGGGCCGGTCGGGGATTCTTTCCACGTGGTCTCGGGCACCACGGACTATCCTCCCAATCTCTTCCAGCTCTATTTTTGGCGCCTGCCCTGGTGGGTGCCCTTGATCTTCGGCGCCGCCGGGGTCGCGATCGGCATGAGCCACCCGCAGATGGACCGCTGGCTGGGCGCGCCTCCTGATCGGCCCGGCTCGCGGGGGATCGGCGCGGTGATCTTCGGCGTCGCGGCCTTCCTGGGCATCTACGCGATGACGGCCTTCGTGCCGCTGAAGTCCGGCGGGCCGCTCGACGCGCTGATCGCCGCCTCCGCCTTGGCGGTGTGGCTGTTGTTGGACCGCACTTGGCAGGGCGTCCTGCTCGGCATGATGACTGCCGTGGTGGGCACCGTCACCGAGATCCTGCTCGTCCGCGCCGGCGCCTTTTGGTACTTGCCGCCGAAGGACGCGCTCTTCGGGGTCGGTTCTTGGTTGCCCTGGCTCTATTTCTCAGCCTCCGTCGCGGTGGGCAACCTCGGTCGGTTTCTGCAAAACACCTCCGGCGACCGGTCCCTCAAGGATTAAGTTTTTCCGGATTTTCCTCTTCCCATTGCGGCGATTCCGTGGCCTCCGGGTTTTTCGGGAGGTCGTCCCAAACATCCTCGAGCAGGGGCGCTTCCGGCTTCGCCTCGGCCGGATTTTCCACCGTGGGCCGGCTCGATCGCTGCACCTCGGTGAGGATCTTCAATAACAAGGCCTCTTGTTGGGCCGAAAGCCCCACGGGAAAGAGACAGCTCATCGCCAGGACCCAGGACAAAACCTGCCGCATAAAACCCCCCTTTTGTCCGTCGGATCGCGCGGGTAAAATTATAATACTCACGTGGGGTCTACGCTACGGCCTTGCCATTGGATGAGGTCGTCCATGCGGCGCGTATTTTCGCGAATCTTTTCGGTGCTTTTTCTCGGCGGCCTGCTGGCCTTCGCCGGTTGCGGCGAGGTCGATTGGTTTGTCTCCTTCAACGCGGGCTCCTTCGACGAGATCCAACAGGAGGGCCTGGTCGTGATCATCGGGCGGGCGCATTCCGAGCCGCTCCAGGACGTTCGTCTCCTGGAGGGGGAGCTCCCGCCGGGCATGGCACTGCAAGAGGACGGCACGGTCCGCGGCATCCCCGAGGCGGGCGGGGTCTACGATTTCACCCTGCAGCTGACCGAGATGGGAGGGAAGGTTTTGCGGAAGTCTTATTCGGTGGAGCTCGAGGCGCGGTCGGATTTGTAAAATTCCTTTCCCTTTTCAAAAAGGAAAAATGACAATTTTATCATGGTCGCGCCGCGCTTTCGTGCGATTCGGGAGGTGGGGGAGGGCGCCTGGGGGAAGGTGTATTTCGCCGAGACCGCCGAGGGGCCGCGGGCGCTGAAATTCCTCAAACTCGAGGCCGGCGAGGCCGTGCGGCGCCGCTTCGAGGAGGAGGCGAGGATCCTTGCGCGGCTTTCCCATCCCAATCTCGTCAAGATCCACGATTTTTTTCCCGGCCTGGGAGAGTTCGAAAAACTCTGCGACTCGCCGGTCGCCCTGCGCGGCCTGCCGAAGGAGGCCTGCGGCTTCAGCATGGACTGGATCGAGGGCGCGCCGCTGGATCGCCTCCCGGGGCGCCCGGACGCCGCGGCCTGGGTCGACTTGTTGGCGCAGGCGGCCGCGGGGCTGCATTACCTTCATTTTCGCAACATCCTGCACGGGGATCTGAAGCCGGAGAATCTCCTGCGCGACGCCTCGGGTCGTCTCAAGATCCTCGACTTCGGCCTTTCCTGGGAAG
>SZOV01000047.1 GCA_030263375.1 Deltaproteobacteria bacterium PRO3 | reverse complement strand
AAGCTGTTCTGCGAGGCCAATGTGGTCACCCTGACCGCCTTCATCTCCCCCTACAAGGCCGACCGCGACCTGGCCCGAAAGCTCGTCCCCGCCGGCCAGTTCTTCGAGATTTTCTGCGACGCCGGCCTCGAGGTCTGCGAGCAGCGCGACCCCAAGGGCCTCTACAAGAAGGCACGCGCCGGCGAGATCCCCGAGTTCACCGGCATCTCGGCCCCCTACGAGTCGCCCGACAAGCCGGAGCTGGTCCTCAAGACCGGCCAGGAGACGCTGGAAGAGAGCACGCGGCACGTCTTGGCTTTGCTGGCCGAGCGTGGGATCATCTCCTTCGAGCGCTCGAAGTAGGTTCGAGGCGCGGAATGCCCGGGCCTGATTTCTTCGCGATCCCTGGCTGGTCGGAGCGTTGCAAAATTCCGAGACGTCCCTTATGGCGAAAGAAGCGATCAACGAAGCCCTGATCCAATCCCTCGAACCGATCCAAGACCCCCAGGCCCTGATCGGCGAGCTCTTCCGCCGCTTCGGCGACCGCGCCGCGATCGGCACCAGCGGGCAGCTGACCGGCGTGGTAATGGTCGACCTGGCGGTGAAGGCCGGCCTCAAGCCGCGCGTCTTCACTATCGACACCCTCCGCCTCTTTCCCGAGACCTACGAGCTCTTCGACGCCCTCGAGCGGAAATATTCCCTGAAGGTCGAAAAGATCCAGCCCGATCCGGAAAAGCTTAAGGCCATGCTGCGCGAGCACGGCGAGTTCCTCTTCTTCGACAGCAAAGAAAAGCAAGAGCTTTGCTGCCACCTGCGCAAGGTCGAGCCCAACGAGCGCGTGCTCGGGACCCTCGATGTCTGGCTGACGGGGCTGCGCGCCGACCAGTCGAAGGCCCGCGCCGCCACCGGCCGCTTCGAGATCATCCCCCACGGCCCCGAGCGGCGCCCCATCCTCAAGGTGGCGCCCCTGGTCGACTGGACCGAAGAGCGCCTGCGCCGCTACTGCGAGGATAACGGCGTCCCGGTGCACAAGCTGCTCTTCTGGGAGCAAGACGGTTGGCGCTACGAGTCGCTGGGCTGCGTGATCTGCACCACGCCGATCGGTCCCTTCGAGCCGCGCCGCGCCGGCCGCTGGCGTTGGTTCAACGGTCAGGACGACGACAAGGAATGCGGCCTGCACGTCGTGAAAAAAGACGAGGTCTGATTTGGAAAACTACTCCGACTGGCTGGCGACGGCCGAGGGGCTGGCTCTGGAGGCTTCCCGGGCCGTCATGGGATTCCTCGGCGGCCCTTTGACCACCGAGCGCAAGGCCGACCAGTCCCCCGTCACCGAGGCCGATCTCGCCTCCGACAAAATCCTGCGCGAGGGCCTGCGAAAAAATTTCCCCCGTCATGCGGTGCTCACCGAAGAGAACGGCCTCAGCGGGCAGGAGGACTCCGACTACGTCTGGTTGATCGATCCCCTCGACGGCACCAAGGCCTTCGCCAAGGGCATCCCGGGTTTTTGCGTCATGGTCGGCCTGCTGAAGTCCGGCCGGCCGATGCTCGGCGTGGTTGTCGACCCGCTGGAAGGGCGCGTCTACCGCGCGATTCGCGGGCAGGGGGCCAGCCACAGCCGGGGCGGCAAGACCGAGGCCTTGCGCGTCTCCGCGCGCCGCGAGCCGACCGAAATGCCCTGGGTTGTATCCACTGGCTTTCCGGAGGCGCCGTTGGCGCGGGCGCAAGCCCTGCTGCCGGGCCGATTGTTGCCGCCGATCAACAGCGTGGGCATCAAGGTGGGGCTCTTGGCGCGGCAAGAGGCCGACATCTACCTCAACCACCACCCCGTCAGCTATTGGGATACCGCGGCGCCCTCGCTGATCCTCGAGGAGGCGGGCGGGTGCTTTACGGCGCTCGACGGCCGTCCTTTGGATTACGCGCTGCGGCTCCCTTTCGGCCACGGCGTGAAGACCCTGGCCAGCAACGGCCCGCTTCATGACGAGCTGGTTCGGCGCCTTGCCGGGGTATTCGACTGAGGGATTCCGGTTTTACGGTTCCATCGGGCCGCGGTGATTTTTTCAAGGAGCCTCTATGGGAGAACTCGATCCAAAATTTCGCGCCGGCATGAAAAACACCATGGCCGAGGCCTTAGGCATGGAGCTGGTCGAGGCCAAGCCCGGCCGCGTGGTGATCACCATGCCGGTCGACCACCGCACGCACCAGCCCTACGGCCTCCTGCACGGCGGGGCCTCGGTCGCCTTGGCCGAGACGGCGGCCAGCCTGGGCGGATGGCTCCTGGTCGCCAACGAAGGCAAGGTTGTCGTCGGCCAGGAGATCAACGCCAACCACCTGCGCTCGGTGCGCTCCGGCAAGGTGAAAGCGATCGGCGAGGTCATTCACCAAGGGAAGACCTCGCAGGTCTGGGAAACCAAGATCTACGACGAACAAGACCGGTTGGTCTGCATCTCGCGCTGCACCCTCGCGGTGATCGAGCCCCGAGCCTGAGGGCCGGCTCAGGCCGCCTTCAAATCGGAGGTGCAGGCCGGGCAGCGAGTCGCGGCCGGCGCGATGCCGGTCTGACAATAGGGGCAGGTCTTCGTGGCGGGGGCGGCCTCCTGCTGCCGCCGCAGCCGGTTGATCGCCTTCACCAAAAGAAATACCGAGAAGGCGATGATCGCAAAGCTCACCATGACGTTGATGAAAGAGCCGTAATTCAAGGTGACGGCCCCGGCCTTTTTCGCCTCGGCCAGCGAGGCGTAGGGCCCCGGCGGATTGCCGGGGTTGAGCATCAGGAAGAGATTGCTGAAATCCATCTTCCCCAGGATCATGCCGATGGGCGGCATGATGAGGTCGTCGACCAGGCTGGTGACGATCTTGCCGAAGGCCGCGCCGATCACGACGCCGACCGCCAGGTCGATGGCGTTGCCCTTGACGGCGAATTCCCGGAATTCCTTCAAGATGGCCATGATTCCTCCCGCGAAAGGATTCAAAAGAATTTTGGAATAGGGAAAATGTAAGGATTCGGGCCGGGGAAGTCTAGAAAAATGACAGCAGGAGCTGCAGCATCCCGGCGGAGAAGAGCGGGATCACGAAATTGTCGTCGAGCCGGGGCAGCACGCGCTCCGAGACCGCCCCGATCAGTCCGGCCAAGGGGGCGAAGAGCCACAGCGGGCCTTGGAAGGCGGGATTCAGGACGGGATAGAGCAGGCTGAGCAGGGCGCAGACCGCGAAAAAGGCCAGCGTGCCCTCCAGGCTGAAGCGTTGTCCCAGGCGATGGCGTCCCCAGTGCACGCCCACGATGGAGGCCAGCGAATCGCCAAGTCCCAAGAACAACACCGCCAAGATGGCCGTCGCCTTCGGAAAGAGCAGGCAGACGAGGAAGGTGGAGATGGCGTAGAAGGTCATCGAGTTGAGGTGGTTCACCTCGCGCTGCCGCATGTATTTTTGCAGGTCCTTGACGACCTGGGCGTTGAATTTCGGCCACAGCAACCGGCTTACGTCGCAGACCAAGGCCAAGCCGGTGAAGCAACCGAAGACGGTCATCTTCACGGAGAATTCCACCGGGATGAAGAGGTAGATCGAGACGATGATCAAGGCGGCCAGAATGTGCCAGATCTTACGCGGCCACTGCACCACCTGCGGTTGCCCCAGGCCCTCGAGGCGGTCGATCAGGATGGCGTCCGCCGCGTGCGCGAAGGCGGCGCGGAGATCGACGCCCTTCAATTCTTCTTTGAGGCGTATGGCGGTGGGGACGATTTGGGCGAGGCGCCGCTTCCAATCCCCGAAGTCGCTCTCGCGGAAGCGCTCACCCAGCGCCTGCACCAGGAGCTGGGCCTGAGCCCCGATGCGCTCGAGGTGGGGGCCGGCCGCCGACTCTTGAAGGGCGGCCTTCGCCGACCACTGGCGGAAACGCGCGATCTCTTCCTGAACGGAGTCCTGCAGGGCGGAAAAACGCCGCAGCGCCCGGCGGAGCGAGGAGTCTTTGGATTGCTTGGAAAAGTCCACCGCCGAGGCGTGAAGCCGTTCGAGCACCTCGAGCAGCCGGTTCTGGCGTACGGAAAATTCTAGGAGGAGTTCGGAACCTTGCATAAGACGCGGCGAGCCATAATCGAAAGGAAGGCTCTTGTCGAGGGGCAAAAAAAACCCCGGTCGCCAGCGACCGGGGTTTTTGATTTCTTTGCCGATTCGGCCTTAAACTACATCTCGCAGCCGTAGGCGGCGAGGGCGGTCTTGGAGGCCTCCATCGCCTGCTTGCAGGCGCCGGCCAAGGCTCCCTTGGTGGCCTCGTTGGCGGCCAATTCTTTCCAGGAGGCGCGGGTCTTCTCGAAGGCCTCCTTCAGGGCGCCGCGCGCCATCTCGGGGACCTTGTCGCCGATGCACTTCTCGTACTTGGCGATGTAGTCGTCGCACTCCGGAACGCCGATGCTGTCGCCGGTCGCGGCGGGCTTGGCGTCGCCGGTCGTGGTGGTCGCGGCGGGGGTCGTGGTCGAGGTTTCCTGCTTCTTTTCCTTGCTGCAGGCGCCCAACGCGAGGGTCACCAGCATCAGAGCTGCAAATAGTGTTGCGCTTTTCTTCACATCAGCCTCCTTGGCAGATAAGGTTTTTAGAAAGGTCGAACCCAGGCGCCCTTTTTACGCAAGGCCGATTCAGGAAGCAATCGAAATTTCACTATGGTTTTTGCGGGTTTTTCGATTTAATTTCCGGTCTCTATGGACCCGTTTTCCCCCATCCTCCTGATCGCGGTGCCGCAGCTGGGCGACCCGAATTTCTTTCACGGCCTCGTCCTGCTGCTTCAGCACGACAAGGAGGGAGCCTTCGGCCTGGTCCTGAACCGTCCCAGCGGTCTCAAGCTGGGGGATTTTGCGCAAGACCAGGAGCTGCCTTGTCACGAGGCCCTGACGGGCCTGACGGTCTTCCAAGGCGGGCCCGTCGAGCTGGAGCGCGGCTGGATCCTGCACCGCGATCCCAGCCTGGGCGAGAGCCAGACGATCCTACCCGGCCTCTACCTGAGCGGAGGGATGGACACCTTGAAGAAGCTGCTCCTCGGCGGCCGCGAATCCTTCCGCTTCTACCTCGGCTACGCCGGTTGGGGGGCGGGCCAGTTGGAGGCGGAGCTGCGGGAGGGGGCCTGGATCACCGTGGCCGCCGAGGCTCGTTACGTCTTGGACACGCCCCCGGACCGGGCCTGGGACCTTGTCCTACGCGACTTGGGAGTGGATCCGGCTAGCCTCGTGCTCGGCCGCGGGCTTCATTGAATCAAAAATAATTCCCACTCAGGGCAGAATCGCGACGGCGCGCAGCGGGGCGCCGCTGCCCCCGCGGATCTTCATCGGCAGGGCGAGGACCTCGAAGCCCTTTTCAGGAAGCGCCTCCAAGGCCGCCAGGTTCTCGAAGGCCGGGACGTTCCGCGCGGCAAGTACCCGATGGGTCTCGAAGGTCTTCGAGCGTCCGCGATCGATGCTGGCGGTGTCCAGCCCCACCGCCTTGACCCGCCGCTGCTCCACCAGCCACCGCGCGGCCTCGGGGCCCAAGCCGGGGAAGCTCAGCTTGGCCACGGCCTGCGGGCCGCGCTCGTCGGTGCCCAAGTAGGCCCGGCGATCCGGCCAAAATTTTCCGAAGCCGGTGCGCAGCAGGACGATGGCTCCTTCGGGGATGGCGCCGTGCCGCGCTTCCCAGGCCTTCAGGTCGGCGACGCGCACCTCGTAATCGCGGTCCGCCGCGCAGGCGGCCGAGACGTCGACGAGCACCGCCGGTCCCTGCAACTTCGAGAGCGGGATTTGGTCCACTGTCAGGCCGATTTCCGAAAAGTGCCGCGGGGCGTCCAGATGGGTGCCGCCGTGCTCGGGGCTGGAAAACTTGTTCGCCGCGTAAAAGTAGCCCTTTTCGGTCTTCCCCGCGAATTCCTGCTCCAGGACGAAGCCGGTCTCGGTAGGCCAGTATATCGTCTCGGCGTCGAGGGCATGGGTCAGGTCGACGATCTTTTGGGGCTCTGCGTCAAGATTCATGGTGCCTGCCAGGTTTAACACGAGCGCCGTTAAAAGGCAGCATCTCCACCTTGTCATGGGGCTCCCTCCCTCGTTATCATTATAATTGTGCGGGCTTCCTTCATTCTGGCGCCGGCACGGGAAGAGGGGAAGGATTTTTCCGGAGGGAGTATGGGAATACTTAAAGTTTTCCTGATCCTGGGAGTGGGGGTTTTCTTGTGCGGAGGCGCCCCGGCGCTCCTTGGGCCCCAAGCCCCCGCGACGGCCGCCCAGGAGGACGAAAAGAAGGACGACAGCTCGGGACGCTGGGAAGGGGTGGCCATGGCCCGCCTCGAGGTCCCTTCCATAAATAATCCGTGACCGTTTCCGCAGCGCTACCGTCCCAAGGACTTAAGCAATCCATTGCCTTGAGGCGGCGTTTGAATTAGGTCACGGACCCATGCGGAGAAATAAAATAGCCCTCGCCTTCGTCTCCCTGGCGGCGCTCTTCGCCGTCGGTCTCGTTTCCGTCTTCGCCTATCTCTCCTACCGCGTCCGCGACATCAAGACGCCGCTGCTCAACTTCCTCAAGAGCCAGATTGCGGGCGAGCTGCGGATCGGCGATGCCGAGGTGACCTTCATGCCGCCGGGCATCGACCTGAAGGACATCCAGCTCTACGCGCCGGGCGAAGCCCAGCCCGCCGCCACGATCGGCGACGCCGAGCTGCGCTTCAACCTCATGCCGCTCGTGCGCAAGAAGATCGAGGCCCGGCTCACCATCGAAAAGCCCCAGATCCTCCTGACGCGGGGCAAGGATGGCAAGACCAATATGGAGCGGATCTTCGCCCCGCTGATCTCCGGCGAGGCCGAGAAAAAAGCCGCGGCCTCGGTCAATCCGCTCGACGAGTTTTGGTGGAAGAAGATCGCCGTCGACCGGCTGCGGATCGAGGACGCGCAATTTCGCGCGACCCAAGAGGGGCGCGAGGAAGTCACCGAGCTGAAGAACCTCAGCGTCGAGGCCGACCACATCCGCTTCGACGGCGGCGGCAAGCCCGCCAAGCTCAAGATCCGTTACCAGATGCCGCAGGTCAGCGAGCGGCCGATGGAACTGGGCACGCAGATGGCCTTCGACGAGGCCAGCCAGGGCATCCGCCTGAGCGAGGGGGCCTTCACCTGGGGCGACCTGCGGCTGGACTTCGGCGGGCAGGCGCTCTTGCCGGCCGCCGAACGCAAGGACATCCTCCTGGACTTGAACTTCGCGGCCGAGAAGATCGATCTCAAGAAACTCGGCAAAATGTTGAAAGAGCCCCTGCCGGCCGACGGCATTCTCACGGTGAAAGGAACGGTGAAGGGCACCGCCTTCGCCCCGGTGATACAGGCGACGCTCGATTCCCCGGCGCTGACCGTCTCGGGCAAGACGCTCTCCGGCTTTCATGCCGAGCTGCTCAAAAAAGAAAAGCCGATCGAGATCCAAACGGCAACCTTCGGCATCTACGGCGGCAGCGTGGCGATCAGCGGCGAGGCCCTCCCGGGGCCGGCGACCTCGGCCAACGTCAACGTCGCGCTCAAGTCCCTCAGCCTGGCCGCCGCCTCCGGAAAAAAGGGGAACCCCGCCCGATTGAGCGGCAACTTGAAGCTCTCCAGCCCCAACGTCGCCAAGCCCTATTCCTTCAGCGGCGGCGGCAATATCTCCGTCGGTCCCTTCCCCTTGCCGGTCGTTGATCTAAAGAGCAAGGTGAAGGTCGCCGAGATCCTCGCGGCGGGGACCGCGGCGGGACAGATGATCAATGTCGGGATGCTCTCCTCCAGCGCCAACGTGATCGGCACCCAGATCGACCAAGTCAACGCCGCGGTCCGGATCGCGGGAAACAACGTCACACTGGCCCCCTTCAATATGGGCAACGGGCACTTCACCGCCTCGGGCAACGCGACCATCGCCCAGCAAAAAAGCATCAACGGCGGGGGCACCTTTCACCTCAATCCCGGCGTGACCGCGCGCCTCATCCCCGACAAAATGCTGCGCGGCGCGGTGACGGGCGGGAAGGGCGGGCTCTCGGTGCCCTTCTCGATCAGCGGGCCCCTCGAGGACCCGAACATCAGCGTTGACAGCGGCTACCTCAAGGGTCTGGTCGCCAAGGCCACGGCGATGGGCCTGAAAAACATGCTGATGGGCGGGATCAAGCCCGACGCCATGCTGAACCAGGCCCTCAAGGGCACGCCGCTCGGCGATCCGAAAAATCCCCTCAGCCAGATCCTCGGCGGCGGCGCGACGACGCAGAACACCCAAAACACGCAGCCGCGCACCGCGACGACCACGACCCGCCGCACGAGCAGCCAAACCCAAGGCACCCAGACGACGACCCGCCAACGCCGCAACGAAAACCTCCAGCGCGGGATCGAGGGCCTCCTTTTCGGGAAATAATTCGGGCTTGAGGCCCGCCGGGAAAGCGGGTAGCAGGCCCTCGCATGGCCTTCACCCTTTTGCAGAAAGACCCGGGTACCCGGGCGCGCCTCGGGCGCTACGAGACCGCGCACGGCGCCTTCGAGACGCCCGTCTTCATGCCGGTGGGCACCCAGGCCACCGTCAAGGCGATGCGCCCCGAGGAGCTCAAAGAGCTGGGCGCCTCGATCATCCTCGGCAACACCTACCACCTGTTTTTGCGCCCCGGACATCGCGTCATCGCGGAGCTGGGCGGTCTGCACCGCTTCATGAATTGGGACGGCCCCATCCTCACCGACAGCGGCGGCTACCAGGTCTTCTCGCTGGCCAAGATGTGCAAGCTGAGCGAGGCGGGCGTGCGGTTTCAGTCGCATCTGGACGGCGCCACGCATCTATTGACCCCGGAGCTGGCGATCGAGATCCAGGAGGCCCTGGGCAGCGACATCATGATGGTCCTGGACGAATGCCTGCCTTACCCCTCCGAGCGCGAGGCGGTGGCGAAGTCGCTGGGCCTGACGGTCGACTGGGCGCGGCGCTGCCTGGAGGCCAAGCGGCGCGAGGACAATTCCCTCTTCGCCATCGTCCAGGGCGGCGTCTATCCCGAGCTGAGGGCCGAGTGCGCGGAGCGCTTGCTGGAGCTGGAAACGCGGCCCGACGCCCAAGGGCTGAGGCGGCGTTTCGACGGCCTCGCGGTGGGCGGCCTCTCGGTCGGCGAGCCGATGCCGCTGGCCTACGACATTGTCGGCTCCCTCGAGCCGAAGCTCCCGGAGGACCGCCCGCGCTACCTGATGGGCGTGGGCATGCCCGAGGACATCGTGACCTGCATCGGCCTGGGCATCGACATGTTCGACTGCGTGGTGCCGACGCGTTCGGCCCGGCACGGCCTGCTGTTCACGCCCCGGGGCCGTCTGTACATCAAGCGGGCCGAATTCCTCCGCGACCCGCGCCCGATCGACGAGTCCTGCGCCTGCTACACCTGCAAAAATTACAGCCGGGCCTACCTGCGGCACTTAAGCCTGAGCAAGGAAGTTCTCTCCGCGGTGCTCAACACAATTCATAATTTACATTACTTTCTTAATCTGTTAACCCAGGCCCGCCTCGCCCTCCGGGCGGGCGATTACGCCGGATTTCAAAGGGATTTTTTCAACAAACTCCAGACAGGAGAAGCGCGTGTTCCTCAGCCGTAAAGCCAAATATTGGGCCCTGGCCCTCCTCCTCGGCATCCAAACCGTCCGGTCCTCCGCCTTCGCCCAGGCCCAGGGCGGCGCTGCCCAAGAGGGCGGGCCCGCGCAGACCTTCAGCTTCTTCCTCCCCCTGCTCTTGGTCTTCGGCATCTTTTATTTTCTGATCATCCGTCCCCAGCAGAAACAGGCCAAGAAGCACCAAGAAATGCTCAAGGGCATCGAAAAGGGGCAACAGGTCATCACCGTCGGCGGGATCCACGGCAAGGTGGTCGGCGTGGCCGACAACATCCTGACCCTCGAGATCGCCGACAACGTCAAGATCAAGGTCGAGCGCAGCGGCGTCCAGGCCCTGAAGGGCGAGCCCAAGGGCGAAGGAAAGGGCGAATAAGACCTCGTTATGACCTCCCGTTGGCGCTACCAAACCTATCTCGCCGTCTTCTTGACGCTGCTTTCCATTTACCTCTTGATTCCGTCGGTCTTGAACTTCGGCGCGGTGCGAGAGCGCGCCGAGAAGCAGGGCGAGGAGCTGCCCTGGTACTACAGCCTCTTCCCGGAGAAGCAGATCAACCTGGGTCTCGACCTGCAGGGCGGCATCTATCTCGAGCTCGAGGTCAACGTCGACGAGGCCCTGGTGCACCGTAGCGACATCATCGTCGGCGAGCTGGAGCGCTTCCTCAAGGACAAGGGCATCGCCTACCAGCGCGTGGCCGTCATTCCCAAGACCAGCACCCTGGAGATCTTTCTCAACAAGCCCGAAGACATGGGCGTCCTGCGCAACCACGTTCGCGACATCTACGGCAATTCCCTGAAAGAGCTGGAAAGCCCGCCCGTCGTCTCCTTGAAGCTGAAAGCGGAGGGCGAGGATGCCGTCGCCGCGAAATACCAAGAGATCCTGGCCTGGGCCAAGGCGCAGCCGAAGATCCTCGAGGTCGACCGCTTTCAAGACGTCGTGCAGATTTTGCCGGCCAAGAAGGACGAAGCCGAAGAAGTCGCCGCCGCCGTCCTGGCGCAATTCGGCGCCGACCTCGAGCGCTACCAGGCGCCCGCCGCCCTCTTCCTGGCGCAGAGTGAAGATTATCAGGCCCGCCTAAAAGAAGAGACCTTGAAGCAGGCCGTCGAGACCATCCGCAACCGCATCGACCGCCACGGCGTCGCCGAGCCCGACATCCGGCGCCTGGGCGACAACCGCGTCGTCGTCGAGCTGCCCGGCGTCAGCGACCCCGACCGCGCCATCGGCCTGGTGAAGCGGGCCGGCAAGCTCGAGTTCAAATTGGTCGACGAGACGATTCCCGAGGCCCAGGTTCAGACCCTGGTCGAGCAGGCCCGCAGCGAGAACAAGCTGCCCTCGGGTTTCAGCGAAGAGGTGGTGATCAAGCTCAACGAGGCCTTGAAGGGCAAGCTGCCGGCCGACTCCGAGATCGCCTTCGAGGTCGCCTACGACCCCGTGACCAAAAAGATCGCGGGCGGGACGCCGTATCTGCTCAAGCGCAAGGTCGAGGTCTCGGGCGAGATGCTGCGCAACGCCCAGGTGAGCGTGCAGAACAACGAGCCCTACGTCAGCCTGTCCTTCGATCCCGCCGGCACCAAGGCCTTCGCCGACCTGACGGCCGCCAACGTCGGCAAGCGGCTCGCCATCATCTTGGACGGCACCGTCAGCAAGGCGCCGCAGATCAAGAGCGCCATCCCCAGCGGCGAGGCGCAGATCACCTTGGGTTTCGGCGATTACCAGGCCCTGCTCCGCGAGGCCGAGGACCTGGTCGTCGTGCTCCGCGAGGGCGCGCTGCCCGCCAGCCTCAAAGAGGCGACCAAGACGGTGATCGGCCCTTCGCTCGGCAAAAGCTCGATCGACCGCGGCTTCAAGGCGACCCTCTTGGCGGCCGCAGTCGTCATGGTCTTCATGGCGGTCTACTACAAATGGTCCGGCGTGTTGGCGGACTTCGCCGTGGTGCTGAACGTCCTGTTCATCTTCGCGGCCCTTACGCTGTTCGGGGCCACCTTGACTTTGCCCGGCGTGGCGGCCATCGTCTTGACCATCGGCATGGCGGTCGACGCCAACGTTGTCATCCTCGAGCGCATCAAAGAAGAGCTCGCCGCCGGCAAGACCGTCAAGGCCGCCGTCGACGCGGGTTATTCCAACGCCATTCGCGCGGTCTTGGACGCGAACATCACCACCTTTCTCTCGGGCGTGGTGCTGTACCAGTTCGGCACCGGACCGGTGCGTGGTTTCGCGGTCACTTTGATGATCGGTATTCTGACGACCCTCTACTCGGCGGTGGTCATCACCCGGTTGGTTTACGACTACGTCTTGAGCCGACGCGAAGTGAAGAAATTGAGCCTGTAGCCTATGACGCGACTGAAAAAAGAAATTCCGTTCATGAAATACCGATGGCTGATGCTCATCGTCTCGATGGCGATCGTGGCGGCGGGCTTGGCGGCGGTGGCCGTGAAGGGCCTCAATTTCGGCACCGACTTCACAGGTGGCCTGAAATTCATCTATCAATTCCAAAACTCCGTCAACGAGGGCGCCTTGACCGACGCCCTGAGGCAGGCCGGCCTGAGCCACGTGGTGGTGCAGCGCTTCGGCGAGGCCAAGGCGAACACCTTCATCGTCAAAAGCGAGCAGATCGAGGGATTGGAGGAAGGTTTCTCCAGGCCCTTCAACCAGGCCTTCGAGAAGACCTTCGGCGCCGGCAGCTTCCAGATGCTGCAAGAGGAGTTCGTGGGGCCCAAGGTCGGTAAAGAATTGCGCACCAAGGGCCTTTACGCGGTGCTTTGGGCCTGGGTGATCATGCTGATCTACATCGGCTTCCGCTTCGATTTTTACTTCGCGCCCGGGGCCATCATTGCCCTGATCCACGACGTCCTGGTCGCCGTCGGCATCTTTGCCCTGTTGGGGCTTGAGGTCAACCTGACGGTCGTGGCGGCCATCCTCACCATCATCGGCTACTCGATCAACGACACGATCATCGTCTTCGACCGCATCCGCGAGGATCTGCAGAAACACAAGGGGATGGGCCTGGTCGAGGTCGTCAACAAGAGCATCAACGAGACCTTGAGCCGCACCATCATTACGTCGCTGACCGTCTTCTTCGTCGTGACCGTTTTGTATTTCCGCACCGACGGAGACATCAAGAATTTCGCCTTCGCGATGATGATCGGCGTCATCACCGGCAGTTACTCCTCGATCTCGATCGCCTCGCCCGTCTTCATCTTCCTCAAGCAGCACGGGCACCGTTTTGGCCTGGGCAAGGGCGCCGCGGGAGCGAAGGCCTAAGTTCCATTTTCTCCTCGACTCGACGAGGCGTCCTTTGCAAAAGCGCTGGCTGCTCCAATCCTGCGACGAAGGCATCGCCCGCCATCTGGAGGGGCAACTAGGCGTCTCGCCGATCCTGGCCCGCCTCCTGGCGCAGCGGAATATCCGCGACGTCGAGGCGGCCGAGCGATTTCTGCAGCCCTCCCTGGCCCACCTCCCCGAGCCCGAACTATTGCTCGGCATGGACAAGGCCGTCGCCCGGTTGCTGCGCGCCCTGCGCGACAAGGAAAAGATCGTCGTTTACGGAGATTACGACGTCGACGGGACGACCGCGACGGCCCTGCTGACGGAGTTTTTTCAGGACTTGGGCGCCGAGGTCGACTACTACATCCCGCACCGCCTGAGCGAGGGCTACAGCCTCAACGCCGGGGCCTTAAAGAAAATCCGCGAGCAGGGCGCCAAGGTCGTGATTACGGTCGACAACGGGATCAGCGCCGTCGCCGAGGCCGAAGTGGCCCGCGATCTCGGTCTGGATCTGATCGTCACCGACCACCACGAGGTTCCGCCCCGCCTCCCGGAGGCCTTCGCGATCCTCAATCCCAAGCAGGCCGGGGACGCCTTTCCCGGCAAGGAATTGGCGGGCGTCGGCGTCGCCTTTTATCTTTTGATCGCCCTGCGCAAGGCCCTGCGCGAGGCGGGCCTGCTGGGCGACCGCGAGCCCAACCTGCGCCGCGCCCTTGACCTGGTCGCCGTCGGCACTGTCGCCGATATGGCGCCCTTGAAGGGAGTCAACCGCATATTGGTGCGCGAGGGTTTGAAAGTCTTAAGTCGCACCTCGCGGCCCGGACTGAAGGCCTTGAAGGAAGTCGCGGGCGTGGACGGCGAGGTGAGCGCGGACCAAGTGGGCTTTCGCCTCGGCCCCCGCATCAACGCGGTGGGCCGCCTGGACGATGCCGCCTTCGGCGTCAAGCTGCTGCTCTCGCGCAGCGAGGCGGAGGCCCTGGAGCTGGCGCGGCGCCTCGACCGCGCCAACGCCGAGCGCCAGGACTTGGAAGACGAAATCGCCCGCGAGGCCTGCGCCCGGGTCGAGGCCGAGCGGCTCTTCGAGCGCCGCCGCAGCCTGGTGCTGTTCCACGAGGATTGGCATCCCGGCGTCGTCGGCATCGTGGCCAGCCGCCTGGTCGAAAAATACTACCTGCCGTCCATCGTGCTCTCCCGCGACAAAGACGGGCTGAAGGGCTCGGCACGTTCGATCCGCAATCTCAACCTGGTCGAGACGCTGCACGACTGCGGCGAGCACCTAAGCAAGTTCGGCGGGCATTTTTACGCCGCGGGCCTCTCCTTGGCGCGCGAGCGCTTGGAGGCCTTTTCCGAGGCCTTCGACGCCGCGGTTCGTTCCCGCCTCAAGGACGAGGACTTCCAGCCCGCGCTCAAGTTGGATGCCGATTCTCGCTTGGCCGCGATCGACGCCGCCTTGCTCGAGGAAATCCGCCGTCTCGAGCCCTTCGGCCTGGGAAACCCGGAGCCGGTACTCCGCCTCACGGGCCTGCGGGTCCGCGAGAGCCGTATCGTTGGCGAGAAGCACCTGCGCCTGAGGGTGGGGGAGGGGAAGGCGGCCTTCGGGGCGATCGGCTTTCGCTTGGCCGAAAAGCTGCCGGCCTTGGACAGCGAGGTCGACGTCGCTTGCGTCCCCGGATGGAACGAATGGAATGGAAGTAAAAACATACAGTTACGTCTTATCGACCTGCGCCCTTCCGAATCTAACGCATCGCGTAAAAAAGAGTATTGACAGGGTTGACGCGCCGTGTTAGCGCTGACTCACGATTGACGGGTGAGCGGTTTTCAATCTTCAAATTGGAGGGAGTATCCAATGTCGAAAAAAGCAGCCAAGAAAAAGCTTCCAAAGGCTCGAAAGGTCCCCGCAGTGTCCAACGCCAAGCACGCCATTGCGCAAAAATTCGAAGACATCAATCGCGTCGTCAATCGACTCGAGTCCGAGGTCGAGGTGCTGTTCAAGAAAATCGTGAAAAAGGGAGAACGCTCCGGACGCGAATTGCGTAGAAGCTTCGACGACTTGCTCGCCTGGGTGAAGTCGGGCGACTTGGTTTCCCTGGCCTCCGAAAAACGCGACGACGTCGAGCGCGAGGTGCGCCGGCTGGCCGAAGAGGTGATCAGTTCGGTGAAAGAGGTCGAGCTGCTCTCCCGCAAGGTGAACCTCGGCGGCGTCTTCAAGCAAGTTCGCAAGAATTTAGGAAACATCGTCGACCAGCTCGGCGATAACGACTTGGTCCAAAAGGCCAAGCTGACCCTGGGTCAAACCAAGAAAGAATTGCTGGGCATCCTCAGCATCCCGACCCAAGACGAAGTGGTCAAACTCGAGAAGAAGATCGTCAGCCTCGAGAAGCGACTCAGCCACCTGACCCGCAAGGCGGCTTAAGACGCGAAAAAAAAGAGCTTACCTCCCTCGAAAAAGGGCTTGCTCCGAAAGGGGCGGCCCTTTTTTGTTTTTTCATAACTTGCCACAGGGACGAAAATTTAGGATGCCATCGGCATGACCGGGACCTGGGAATTAAACGGATTGCTGCAGCGCCGTCTCTGGATCGTCACCGGGAAGGGCGGCGTCGGCAAAACCACGGTGGCCGCGGCCTTGGGGCTCTTGGCCGCGAGGCAGGGGCTCAAGGTGCTGATGGTCGAGACGCACGGCCTCACTCACCTGGCCGAGCTCTTCGAGGCCGAGGGCGTGGGCTATGAGCCCAAGGCCTTCAAGAACGGCCTCTCCCTGGCCCGCATCGACCCTGAGCCGGCCTTTCAGGAATACGTCCTGCGCCAGGTCAAGTTCGAATTCCTCTACAACGCCGTCTTCAACAACAAGTATGTCCGGCATTTCATCGACGCCGCGCCCGGCCTGGCCGAGCTGCTGACCATCGGCAAGATCTGGGCCTTCGTCGAGGACGAGGCGCGGCGCGGAAAAAAACCGCTCTTCGACCTGGTCATCGTCGACGCGCCTTCCACCGGCCACAGCCTCTCGCTGCTCACGGTCCCGCAGGTCGTGGTCGATGCGGTCCGCGTCGGCCCGCTGAAGAACAACGCGCAGCAGATTCTCGCGCTGATCCGCGACCCGCAGAAGACCCTGACCTGGCTGGTGACTTTGCCCGAGGAAATGCCCGTCAACGAGGCGGTCGAGATGGACGAAAAGCTCGAGCGTCAGGCGAAGGTCGGAGTCGGGCCCGTCCTGCTCAACTCACTCTGGCCCGAGGTCCTCGGCGCCGACTCGCTGCAGGATCTGAAGAAGGCGAAGGTTGAGAACCCCATGCTGCATTTATACCGACAGCGCGCCGAGCAGAGCGCCTTCTACCGCGACCGCCTGCGCGAGCGCCTGCCGGGACGCCAGGTCCTGGACCTGCCTTTGGTCTACCAGACCAAGCAGCCGGTCCGGATCGCCGAATCCTTGAGCGAGTCGATTCGCGCCCAGCTGACGGGGGTGCGGCCATGAGCCCGGAGGCGAAAAAGGGCGCCCTGCACGGCCTGTTGGAACGCAAGAAGGTCCTGATCTGCTGCGGCTCGGGAGGTGTCGGCAAGACGACGACCTCCGCGGCCCTGGCCCTCTATGCCGCGTCCATGGGCTACAAGACCATCGTCCTGACCATCGACCCGGCGAAGCGCCTCGCCAATTCCTTGGGGATTCAGAAGATCGACTTCCAAGAGAAGGAAATCCCCAAGGCCGAGCTGAGGCGCGCCGGCATCGAGCCGAAGGCGCCGCTCTTCGCGATGATGCTGGACACCACGCGGACCTTCGCCGCCCTGCTCCTCAAGTATGCGCCCAGCGAGGAGAAGGCCCAGGTCATCCTGCAGAACAAGCTCTACCAGCACCTCTCCAACATGATCGCCGGTTCCCAGGAGTACATGGCGATGGAGAAACTCTACGAGGTCGTGCAGGAGCGCGACTACGATTTGGTCGTCCTCGACACGCCGCCCTCGCGCCACGCCCTAGATTTTCTCGACGCCCCAACCAAAATGAGCGCCATGGTCGGCGACAGCGTGATGAAGTGGTTCCTCAAGCCCTCGCTCTTCGTCAGCAAGAGTTCGCTGCAGCTGCTGGACCGCTCGGTGAAGCGGGTCTTCAGGACCTTCGACAAGGTGGCGGGCTTCGAGTTCCTGCAGGACCTCTCCCAGATGCTGGTCTCGGTCTCGGGCCTGCTGGAGGGCTTCCAGGACCGCGCGCAGAAGGTCGAGCTCTTGCTGCACGACAAGGACACCGGCTTTCTGCTGGTGGCCGCGCCGCAGCCGATTCCGCTGCGCGAGGCGGAGTACTTCTACCGCAAGATCCAGGACAACGCGCTGCCCTTCGCCGGCTTCATCTTCAACCGCGTCCAGGTCCTGCCGGAGGCGGGCAAGCCGCTCCCGGAGGGCCTCAAGGCCAAGACCCGCTCGGAGTACCAGGAGATGGCCTACCTCTTCAAAAGCCTCGCCCAGCGCGACGAGGCCGAGATCGAGGCTTTTCAGAGTCGGATGGAGTTCTCCCGCCACGGCTTCGTCTTCAAGGTCATGCCGCAGCTGGAGCGGGACATCCACGACCTTGATGGCCTCTATGAGCTGGGGCGGAAGTTGTTCCAGGCTTAATAAGGGGTCGAAATCCTGCATTCATTTTTGATGGGTCCTGTCCGGTCTGCACCCCCAACGTGCTCGCAAGCGGCGCTGCGGATTTTGCCAATCGCCAAGTAGTCCATAGGCCCCCCCGCCCGGCCACCCATCAAAAATGAATGCAGGATTTCGAATTGATTAATATGCTGGAAGGGTTCAGGACCCGGCTTGGTTGATGAAGTCCTGAATCAGCTCGCGGTCCAGCGGATGGATGTAGACGAAGCGAATGCCGATCCCCACCTTGCCCTGTCCCGCCTCGTTTTGGTCGCGCATGACCCGCACCACCTCACCGGTGGCCTGGATCGGACGGGCCTTCGGGGTCAGGCTGAAGCGCAGGAAGACCTGGGTCCCCAGCTTGACGGGGATGTCCGACTCGAGGAAGAGCCCGCCCGCGCTGATGTCCGTCGAGAAGAAATACAGCACGCCCTCGCTGTCCTCGTTCTCGAAGACGACCTGGGTGCGGATCGGGCGCCTCGGGTAGAGGCGTTTTTCCTTTTTGGTCTTCGCGTTCATACACGCATCCATCGGCCCCCGCGGGACATGCAAAGGTCCGAGTGTAACAGGGGCGGGGGTGCCTCGACCACCTTCTTTTTATTATCCCAGGACCCGGCTCTTCAGGAAGGGATAACGCCGGCGCACGCGCTCCACCGCACCAAGTTCGAGCTCCAGGCTCAAGACCCCCGGCCGCGCCCCCATCTCGGCCAGCTTTTCCCCCCACGGGCCGAAGACCGCGGAGTGTCCGCCGTAGACGACGGGCTTCTCGTGGCGGCCCGGCCCCACCTTGTTGAGGCCCACCATAAAACACTGATTTTCGATGGCCCGCGCCTTGAGGAGAGAAAGAAAGTGATCGAGGCGGTCCCGCGGCCAAGCGCTGGGGACGAAGATGAGGCGGACGCCTTTTTTCGAGAGCCGCCGAAACAGCTCGGGGAAGCGCAGGTCGTAGCAGACGGCCAGGCCGATCCTGCCCCAAGGACTCCGGAAGGAGACCACCCGGCGGCCGGGGCTGAAGTGCCGGTGCTCGCCGCCGAATTCGAAGAGGTGAATCTTGCGGTAAGCGGCCAGGGTCTCGCCGCGCGGTCCGATCGCATAGGCCTGGTTGTAGGCGCGGCCGCGGGCGAGCTCGAGCATGGAGCCGACGAGGGTGCAGCGAAAGCGCCGGGCATAGTCGCGCAGCCACTCGCGGCAGGCGGCGTTCTCCTCCGTCAAGCGGCCCCGCTCGGCCAGGGAAAATCCCGAGGGCCACATCTCCGGAAAGACCAGGACGTCGCCCGCCCGGGCGCGAATTCCCCCAAGGAGCTCTTGCAATTTTGCGAGTGTCGCGAGGGGCCACCCGGCGACGGTGGCGCATTGGACGAGATGGAGGCGCATTTTTTCTTTCATGATATTCCTTGACCCCCTGAGACCGGTTTTTTAAATTAAACCTTTTAGATCCGTGCATCCAAGGAAAATGGAGGATCCAAGCCATGAAATTTCAACACAAAATCCTGACCCTGGCCCTGACCGCTGGGTTGGCCCTGTTCGGGGCCGCCTGCCAAAAGAAGGGCCCGGTCTCCTCGGGCGACGGCGTCGACCTGATCAACGTCCCCCTCGAGTCGATCCACTTCGACTTCGACAAATATAACATCCGCCCCGACGCCCAGCAGAAGCTCGCCAGCCATTCGGAGTGGTTGAAGGCCAATCCCAACGTCAACATCATCATCGAGGGAAACACCGACGAGTGGGGCACCGAAGAATACAACCTCGCCCTGGGCGAGCGCCGGGCCATGGCCGCGAAGAACTACTTGGTCAACCTCGGCGTTTCCGCCGACCGGATGAACACCATCAGCTACGGCGAGAGCCGACCGGTGAATCCCGAGCACAATCAAGCGGCTTGGGCGCAAAATCGCCGCGACGACTTCAAGGGGCGACGCTAGGCCTTTCGTCTTGCCGACCGGCCGTAAATTAAATAAAACCACAGGGACCCGCCCGATGCGTATAGTCCCTGTGGTTTTTTTTCGCCCTCGGGCAAATGGAGGCCCAAATTCATGAAAAATCATGGACTTAACAAATATACGATCGCCGGAGGCATGGCGCTGGCTGCCTTGTTTGGGCTGGGGATTGCGGCACGGCCGGTCCAGGCGGCCACCCTGGCCGAACTGAATCAAAAGGTCGACCACCTCGTCGCCACCAACCAAAAAAATTACCAAGACGTGGCCCGCGCCATGAACGCGCTGACCGAGGTGCAGCAGGAATTCCGCCTCATCAAGGGGCAGCTCGACAGCTCGCAGTACATCATGAAAGAATCCGATCGCGTCTACCAAGACCTTGACCAGCGCGTCTCCTCGCTGGAAGACAAGATCGGCCAGCTCCACAACCTTCTGAAGGACATCAACCTCAAGCTGAGCGGCGCCCCCGAGGCCCCCAAGGCGCCGGGCGCGGCGGTCAACCCCGCCGAGCTGCAAGAGTTCCAGTCGCTGCTCAACGTCGCCAACGCCCGCGACTACCGCAACGCCGCCTCGGGCTTCATGGGCTTTTTGCGCAAGTACCCCAAGAGCGAGTACGCGGGCAGCGCCCAGTACTGGGTGGCCGAGTCCTTCTACTCGCTGGGCGACTACGCGAAGGCGATCAGCGAATTTCAGGCGCTCTCCGAAAAATACCCGCAGCACCCGCGCGTCAAGGAGGGTGTTTACAAACAGGGGATGTCCTTTATGAAGCTGAACAAGAACGCCGAGGCGAAGCTATTTTTCCAAAAGGTGATCGCGACCTATCCGAATTCCGCGGAGGCCTTCCAGGCCAAGGGCCGTTTGGCCCGGCTGGAGGAGTTGGAGCACAAGTCGCCCGCCCTGGCGCTGGGCGGCGGCTCCGAACCGAAGGCGCCGCCGACGCCCCCGGCGACCGGCGAGCCGGTCTACAAGCCGATCATGAAACCACACCCCATGCCGCGCGCGCCCCTGCCGCCGCCGCCCAGCGGCCAGCCCACGTCGCCGACCTCACCGCCGACGCCGACGGCTCCGAAGCCGGAACCCGCGCCCAGCGCCCCGGCCCCCGAAGTTCCGCCGGCGACGCATGAGTCCGGCGCGCCCTTGTTCTAAATTGGAATAGGATCGCATGTTAGTCCTCGGCATCGAATCTTCCTGCGACGACTTGTCCATGTCGCTCGTCGACGAGGGGCGGGTGTTCGCCAATGTCACCGCGACCCAGACCCTTGACCACGCGCCCTTCGGCGGCGTCGTCCCCGAGATCGCCTCGCGCCGCCACCTCGAGTCCCTCGAGCCGACCCTCGAGCTGGCCCTTCAGAAGGCGGGACGCGGCCTCGATGCGGTCGAGGGCGTCGCCGCGACCTTCGCGCCGGGCTTGGTGGGCTCGCTCTTGGTGGGGCTCAACTTCGCCAAGGCCCTGGCCTACGCGCGGGGCCTGCCCTTCCGCGGCGTTCACCACATCGAGGGCCACCTTTGGAGCGCCTTCCTCGAAAACGAGGAGCGCTATCCCTTCCTCGCGCTGGCGGTCTCCGGGGGACACACGCATCTCTATTACGTGCGAGCCTTCGGCGATTACGAGATCCTCGGCCACACCGTCGACGACGCGGCCGGCGAGGCCTTCGACAAGGTCGCCAAGCGCATGGGGCTGGGCTTCCCGGGAGGCCCCGCCGTCGAGCGCCTGGCGCGGGAGGGCGACGCCAAGGCCTTCGACTTCGCGGTGCCGCAGGTGAAGGGACGCCCCCTGCACACCAGCTTCAGCGGGATGAAGACGGCGGCGATGGAATTTTTGGAAGGCCCCGCGCGGGGCCGCGCCGCGGACCTCGCGGCCTCCTTTCAGCGCGGGGTGGTCCGCGCCCTGACGGCGGTGTGCCGCCGTGCCCTCGAGGCGCGCCCCGCCCGGCAGCTGGTCGTGGCCGGCGGCGTCGCCTGCAACGGGCCGCTGCGCTCGGCCCTGGCCGAACTGGCCGCCGAGCGCGGCGTCGACCTCGTCCTGCCCGCGCCCAAGTACTGCATGGACAACGGCGCGATGATCGCCTTCGTCGGCGAGCGCTACCTCCGCGCGGGGCGTTCCCATCCGCTCACGCTCAACGCCCAGGCCCGGCTCCCGCTCGGAGTCGCTCCTTGAGCCCGAAGAAATCCCTCGGCCAACACTTCCTCCACCGCCAAGCCGTGATTCAGCGCATCCTGCGGGCCCTCGACCCGAAGGCGGAAGACCATGTCCTCGAGATCGGCCCCGGGCGCGGCGCCCTGACCTTGCCGCTGGCCGAGCGGGTCGGCCGCCTCCTGCTCGTCGAGAAGGACCGCGAGCTGGCCGCCTGGCTGCGGGAGCGCTTGGCCGGATTTCCGGTGGAGGTGCTCGAGGGGGATTTTCTGGAGCTGGATTGGCGCGAGGTGGAGGCGCGGTTGGGATCTAACTTGAAGATCGTCTCGAATCTTCCCTACAACGTCGGCACCGCCATCTTCACCAAGCTGCTGCGGGCGACCGCGCCGGGGACCGAGATGGTCTTGATGTTCCAAAAGGAAGTGGGCGAGCGTCTCACGGCCAAACCGGCGTCGAAGGCCTACGGCTCGCTGAGCGTCTTCACGCAGCTCGCCGCCGAGTGCCGGACGGTCTGCGTCGTGTCGCCCTCGGCCTTTAGGCCGCCGCCGAAGGTGGAAAGCCTGGTCTTGAGGTTTCGCAAGCGGGAGGCGCCGCTCCTGCCGCAGGAGCAGTGGGAATATTTCGAGGTCTGCCTGCATGACGGCTTTGCGCAGCGCCGCAAGATGCTGCGGCAGAATTTACGCGCCTTCTTCGGCCATGCGAGCGCCGCGGAGGTGGAGGCGCGGCTGGCCGCGACGGGCGCCAAGCCTCAGGCCCGCGCCGAAGAGCTGAGCGTGGAGCAGTGGACGGCCCTGTTCAAGGCACGATCAGCGTCACCGCCGGACTGAACTCGCCGTTCACCTCTTGCCGGATATCGATGCGCTCGCCGCTGGCCCCGTCGATCAGCAGATTGAAGGCGCCCTGGTTGTCGGCCGGGACCTCGACGAAGAAGGTCTGGGCGTGGGCACTGCGGATCAGCAGCTCCTTGAGCCAAGTGAAGGGGCCGACTTGGTCGACGTTTTGGGCCTGGACGTTGGCGTTGGGCTGCGCCGCGCCGGGCGCGCCAGTGATGGACACCGCGCCCGTAGGGCTGGGGGGGCTGATGGTCATCAGTTGCGTGACCGGCGCCGGGATCGAGGCGGGCGGCGCGCCACCGCCGCCGCAGCCGGGGCCGAAGAGTGCGGCGCTGGAAATAAGGAACAAGGCGCTGATTAGTGTCAGGAATTTTTTCATAGACCCTCGCTTGGGTTGCGATTTTTCGGGAACGGCTCCTTTATAAACCTAATTTCCCCCGCCTCCAATAAAAAAGGCCCTCCCTTGCGGGAGGGCCCGGGGACCTGGGCGGCATTTAGTACAGGGCGCCGCTATGGGTTGGAGTGTAGGTGTAGCCGGTGAACGTCGTGGGTCCCTGGATGGGCCCCGGATTCAGCGGGCTGACGTAGGGCGTTCCGATGCTGGGCTGTTGGAACTCCTCGGGATGCGGCTCCTCCTGCCTCTCGAAGTACTTGGCGTCGTAGAGGTCGAGGAAGGTGTTCACCTCGAAGAAGACGTCGAAGAAGCTGTCGACCGCGAGCTGCTCCTCGAAGGAGTGCGGCTCGGTCATGTCGTAGCAGGTGTCTGGGTACCAGTCGTACTCGTTCGGGATGCCGTCGCCGTCGTCGTCGATCCCGGGGATGAACTCCTTCGGACAGGGATCGCACTCGTAGTAGGTCGTGACGATCTTGATCACGTTGCCCACCACGACGACCGTGCTCTTGCTCACCGAGCCCGAGGTGTCCCCGTAGGAACCGGTCTCGCTGATTCCGCCGTCGGCCGAGCTTCCGCCGCCGCCGGGGGTTTCGTTGGTGTGGACCTTCCAGCCCACCACGCGGCAGTTCTTGCAGCGCGAGGGGTCCTTGGCGATCTGCGGGGGCTCGCAGCACTCGATCTTGGGCGCGGGCTCGCACTTCTTCACCTTCACC
The DNA here is from genome assembly GCA_030263375.1 of Deltaproteobacteria bacterium PRO3. Classification (NCBI taxonomy): domain Bacteria; class Deltaproteobacteria; species Deltaproteobacteria bacterium PRO3. Next base: position 2,233 of record SZOV01000047.1, on the reverse strand, counting down.
TTGACGGTGATGTGATAGGTGCAGCCGTCCTCGACCACGGTGAGGCTGACCGTCGCCTCGCCTTCCTCGCCGCCCTTGATCGTGACGTTGGCCTCGTTCACCTCGACCGAGGCGACGCTGGAGTCGCTGCTGGTCGCCGTCACCGAGTCAGGGGCAAAGCCGCCGACTAAGGCTAAGAAGGTGCGGGACTGGCCCTTGCAGAGCGTGACGCCGTAGGTCTTCCAGAACTCGCAGCCGCCACCGCCGCCTCCGCCACCACCTCCGCCACCACCGCCACCGCCGCCCGGGGGCCACGGGGGAGGAGGCGGTGGAGGGGGACCACCGCCGCCACCGCCCTTGTCATCCGGGAGGATCAAGGCGACATGATCGGTGAGGAAATAGTCCTCCGTCTCGCCCTTCTCGAACTCGCCGCGGCCGTCCCATCCCATCGGATAGGCGCTGAGGTCGATGGGAGCATCGGTCAGGGTGAGGCGGATCCAGATCGGGTTGGTGTCGACGCAACCAAGGAAGTCGGGCGTCGTGATCGGCATCGTGGTGCCCGGCGTCACGTCGACCGGCAGGTTCTTTACGGGGTGCTCCTCGGCGCCGTTGGCGTCGGTGCCATTCCACTCGCCGTCCTTGTTGCAGTCCATCAGGACGTTCACGTAGCGGGTCTTCTTGGGGGCGCCGGCGGCGACCGAGACGAGGAAGCTTAAGTTATTGGTGGCTCCCGGAGCGAGCATCGTCGTGAGCAGGCCGTCGTCGCGCTTGTCGAAGTCGCTGGCTCCGCTCGGCTCGTCGATGTTCTGCACGCCGTCCGAGTCCATCGGGTCGACGGCGTCGTCCTCCGCGCTGACCGACAGCGAGCCGTCGGCATTCAGCGGGCCGAAGGCGGAGTCGCTCAAGTCGAGGTGATGGGCGCCGTTTTCCGAATCGCGGCTCGGAAAGTTGGCCGTGATCCCCGAGGCGTAACCGCTGGGGAGACCGTCGGGGGCGTCGCCGAAATCGGCGTTGAGGCCGAAGCCGAAGAAGCCTCCGTCGCCGCTGCTACAGCCCGAAAGCCAGGCCTGGCCCAGGATCATTCCCAGGGCCAAGACCCGGCGGGCCTTTTGGAATGGGTTTTTTTTCTGCATATCGATCCTCCGATTTGGGGGTTTGGGTACTTCTAGGGAGGAGATATGCAGTTTTGGGTCCAAATTATTAATTATTTGAATTTATTAATTATTTTATAAATCTTCACAGCAGATTCCGAAAAACAATTATCTATTTTTCAAACAAAAATCCGTTAATTTAATATTTTTGAAATTCAAACAAATGTTTACTTTTCAAAAAATCGGCCTAAGCTACAGCTATGCCCCAGCCAGTGTCGATCGACGGCCGCTACCGGGTGCAGCGCCCCCTGGGGGAGGGTCTGACCGGCGAGGTCTTCCTCGTGGAGTCCGCCGAGGGCCGCTTCGCCCTGAAGCTGCTCAAGCCCTTCGCCGACCGCGGCCTCGAGGCCGAGCTGGTCCGCGCCTTCAAGTTCGAATTCGCCTTCCTCAAGGACCTTCGCCACCCCAACGTGGTGCGCATCGCGGACTTCGGCTTCGACGAGGCCCTGCGCCGCTTTTACTTCACCGAGGAATTTCTCGAGGGCCGGCCGATCCCGGAATTCGCCCGCGGCCGGTCTCCTGAGGAGATCGCGGAGCTCTTTCTCCAAGCGATCCGCGGCCTGCAGGCGATCCACCGCGCCCACCTCCTGCACGGCGACATCAAGGGCAACAACCTCTTGGTGGTGACGGAGGACGGCACGCCGCGCGTCAAGCTGATCGATCTGGGGCTCGCCGACCCGCGCTTCGCGGCGAGCGGCGGGACGCCGGCGACGATGGCGCCGGAGAAGATTCTCAAGGAGCCGGCCGACGAGCGCTCGGACCTCTACGCCCTGGGAGTCGTCTTCTACCAACTCTTCGCTGGAAAAAATCCCTTCGCGCAAAAGACGCTGCAGGAAACTTATGAGGCGCATCTGACCCTCAAGCCGGCGAAGCTGAGCCTGGCGAACCCGAAGGTCCCCGCCTATTGGAACGAGATCTTTGAGACCCTGCTGGAGAAAAACCCCGCCCACCGCTACCGCGACGCCGCCGAGCTCTTGGCCGCCATCGGCTTCGCCCGGCCCGGCAAGGACGGCGAGGCACGGCCTAGGCCCTGGCGGCTGGAGCGCTGGATCGGCAGGGAGGGCCTGCTCGCCGAATGGACGGAAAAAATCCGCGCCGCCCTG
>SZOV01000046.1 GCA_030263375.1 Deltaproteobacteria bacterium PRO3 | reverse complement strand
GAGATGAAAGTCTCGGCGTATTTCGGCGAGCTCGAGTCCGAGATTCTGCGTAAGCAGATCGCCACGCAAAAGCAGCGCATCGACGGCCGCGGCCTGACCGACATCCGGCCCATCACCATCGAGACGGGGCTGCTGCCCCGGGCCCACGGCTCGGCGCTCTTCACCCGCGGCGAGACCCAGGCCCTGGTCACCGCCACCCTGGGTACTTCCGAAGACATCCAGATCATCGACACCCTGCTCGAAGAGGGCACCAAGCACTTCATGCTGCATTATAACTTTCCGCCCTTTTCGGTCGGCGAGACCAAGCCGCTGCGCAGCCCCGGCCGCCGCGAGATCGGCCACGGCGCCTTGGCCGAGCGCTCGGTGACCAAGGTGCTGCCCGACGAGGAGCAATTTCCCTACGTCATCCGCATCGTCTCTGAGATCCTCGAATCCAACGGCTCCTCCTCGATGGCCAGCGTCTGCGGCTCCTCGCTGGCGATGATGGACGCGGGCGTTCCGATCCGCGCCGCCGTCGCGGGCATCGCGATGGGACTGATCAAGGAAGACGACCAGTACCTGGTGCTCTCCGACATCCTGGGCGACGAGGACCACCTGGGCGACATGGACTTCAAGGTCGCCGGCACCTCCAAGGGCATCACCGCCCTGCAGATGGACATCAAGATCGAGGGACTACCCCCGCAGGTCATGGAGCAGGCCCTCGAGCAGGCGCGCCAAGGCCGCATTCACATCCTGGGCGAAATGGCCAAGGCCCTGGACGCCCCGCGGCCCAACCTCTCGCCTTACGCCCCGCGCATCGTCCAGATCCAGATCAACAAAGAGAAGATCCGCGACATCATCGGTCCGGGCGGCAAGGTGATCCGCGGCATCGTCGAACAGACCGGCGCCAAGATCGACGTCGAGGACGACGGCTCCGTCAAGATCTTCAGCAACAACGAGGCCTCGCTGACCAAGGCCAAGCGCATGATCGAGGCGATCGTCGAAGAGCCGATCGAGGGCCGCGTCTACCGCGGCAAGGTCCGCAAGATCGTCGAGTTCGGCGCCTTTGTCGAGATCATCCCCGGCACCGACGGGCTGCTGCACATCTCGCAGCTCGCCGACAAGCGGGTCAACCGGGTTACCGACGTGATCCAGGAAGGCGACGAGATCATCGTGAAATGCCTCCGCGTCGAGCCCAACGGCAAGATCGGGCTCAGCCTGCGCGAGGCGAAGGGCCTGCGTCCCGACGCCGAGGGCGGAGGAAGACTGGATGAGCCCCCTCCCAATCAAAATTAAGCGGCTGACCGAGGTCTCCGGCTTTTCGCCCCCGGCCTACATGAGCGACGGGGCGGCGGGCATGGACCTCTGCGCGGCCCTCGAGAAGCCCCTGCAGATCAAGCCCCTCGAGCGGGCCCTGGTGCCCTGTGGATTCTCTATGGAGCTGCCGGAGGGCTACGAGGCCCAAGTCCGCCCCCGATCGGGCCTGGCGATCCGCCATGGGCTTACCTGCCTCAATTCCCCCGGCACCATCGACCACGACTACCGCGGCGAGGTGAAGGTGATCCTGATCAACCTGGGTCAGGAGCCCTTCGAGATCCGCTCGGGGGACCGCATCGCCCAGATGGTGATCCATCGGGTGGAACGCGCGGAGATCGAACTCGTCGAGGAGCTCAATGCCAGCGCGCGCGGCGCCGGGGGCTTCGGGAGCACCGGCCATTGAACGCGAAACCGGAACATCTCGAACTGTCGCAGGCTGCCGAGGCGGCCATGGAGCGGGCCTACGCGCCTTACTCCGGCTACCACGTCGGCGCGGCGCTCCGGACCCGCGACGGCAAGATCTATTCCGGCTGCAACATCGAAAACTCCAGCTTCGGCGCGACGGTCTGCGCCGAGCGGGTGGCCGTCTTCAAGGCGGTCAGCGAGGGGGAGGGCGGCTTCGCGGCGATCGCAGTGGTCTCCCGCGACGACCCGCGCGTCCTGCCCTGCGGCATCTGCCGCCAGGTGCTTTGGGAACTGGCCGGTGACGTCGACGTCGTCGTCGGCCGCGCTTCTTCGGTTGAAGTCCTGAAGCTTTCCAGTCTATACCCGGACCCGTTCAAAAAATCCTAGAGGTACGCCGTGGCGCAATACAACCGTCCCCCTAAATCCAAGGCCCCCAAGCCCGACGAGTTCGTCTCCTTCTTCGACCACGTCGTTCGCTATTTTCTGGTTCATCAAAAAAAGTTTTACGTCTTGATCGGCGCGGTCCTGCTGGGTTTCGGCGGCTACGCCCTCCAGCGCTACTGGGTCGGGAAGAAGATGCACGACCTGGCCCTCGACTACCTGAAGGCCGAGCAGGCCCAGGGGGCCGAGGCGACGGGCGCCTGGGAAGCCCTGGCGAAGCAAGACCCGCCCAAGCCCCTGCGCGACGTGGTCGCCCTTCAGCTGGGCGGTGCCCTGGCCGCCCAAGCGCAGTGGGAGCCCTCAGCCCAGTCCTTCCAAAAGGGTGCCGAGTCGAAGTCCTTCGTCCTGTATTCGGTGGCGCGACTCGCCCAAGGGGTGGCCCTCGAGAACGCGAAAAAATACTCCGAGGCCTTGACCGTCTACCAGGAGATCGCCGACCTGAAGGACGACCCCTTCCGCTACCGCGGCAAGCTGGGCATGGCGCGGATCTATCTGGCCATGGGCCAACCCACCGAGGCGGAGAACATCCTCTTGCAGATGCTGGTGAAGACCTCCGACGCCCCCGCGCCCGTCAAGGGTGCGGCCTTGAGCCAACTGGTCGCGATGAAGGCGAAGCAGGCGCCGGAGACGAATTAGGCATCTCGCCCGATCACGGAAAATTTTGCGTTGGGTTGGTCTCCGATGCCACCCCCGGCACCTCCCGGTGTACCTTGAAGATCCTCGCCTGCGTCTTGGGATTCTTTCCGAAGGTCTCGAGCAGCTCGAAGTGCGGGTTGTCCTGATAGCGCCCCCAGGGTCCCCACTTGGCGGTGATAAGATAATAATCGCCCGGGTTGTTCCGCACGTACTCCACCACCTTGTCGGGATTGCGCGGCAAAATGGGAGTGTTCAGCTTGAACTTCTCCATCGCGACCCGCACCTCCACCCGTGCGTAATCGCTGATCACGACGTTGCGCAGCGTGAGGCTGCGCAAATAATCCCCCGTGTACCAGTTGGCGATGAGCTTGGCGTCCTTGGGCGCGTGCTTATTGATCCAGTCCGCCGCCGCGTATTCCTCCTGCGTGCAATTCAGGATCCAGCCGCCCCAGGTGGTGCCGTCGCGGTTGACGACCAGGGCCAGCAGGGTCGCCAGGACCAAGCCCGCCAACCGCTTGCGATCCTGTCGGGCGAGGGCCAGGATCACCCGCCAGACGAAATAGGCGAACATGCAGGAGAGGCTCAGGCTGATCGGCAGCAAGTAACGGTAGTACTTGGAGGTGAAAGAGATGAAGCCGAAAGGGATGAGAAAGAGGATCAGGAAAAAGAAGGCGTAGGAGAGGAAGAAGAACATCGTCCCTTCGTCGACGCGGCGCCGCCGCTCGCGGCCGTTCCAGAAGATCCAGAAGGAACCGGCGAAGGCGCCGCCTACGGCCAGGGAATCCAAGAACACCTTGGTGCCCAGGTTGTTCAGGCCCAGGGCGCCGAAGAAGCTCCCCGTCCAGCCGCCCGCCAGGTTGAAAAAGCCCAGGTTGCGGAAGATCTCCCGCGAAAAGGTCTCCCAGCCGGCGCGCAGCTTCTCGACGACGGTGGGATTTTGTCCCATCGCCTTGAGGATGCCTTCGGTGCCGGCCTTGCCGGTGGCCAGCGCGCCCGTGAAGAGCGGCGTGGCGAGGAATTTCCAGTTCCAGACCAGCAGGCAGGCGAGGAAGATCCCGCCGGCGATAAGGTTGCCGTAGATCCAGCGCGGGTCGCGGGTCTTCCAAAAGACGTAGCCGGCGTGGACGGCGAAGAAGGGGACGACGAAGACGGCGGGCACGGGATTGATGAAGGCCAGGGCGCTGAAGAAGACGCCGAACCAGACGAAGTCGCCCCAGATCCGGCTTTGGGCGGCCCAAAGGTAGAAGAGCAAGGCGGGGGCCAGCATCGGGATGGCGTAGGCCTCGGAGAAGCCGGCGTTGGTGCGCAGGATGTGGACGGGCGAGGCCCCCCAAAGCGCCGCGGCGATCAGGCCCAGGAAGGTGGCGACGGTCTCGGCCCGCAGGTGCGGCGGCGCGGGCCCCTTCTTCTTGGCCTTCGGGGGAGGCCCCAGGTCCTGCTGGACGATGGCCCTGAGCCCGAGCTTGGTGAAGAGATACAGAGACAGGGCGCTCAAGGCGCCGAAGACCTGAGCCCCCCAAGCCCAGAGCGCCCAGGCCGAGAAGGGCCCGGAGACCCCGATGACGCCCGCCAAGATATAGCAGCCCTGCAGCTCGAAGATCGGCACCTCGCCGACCAGATAGGGATCGAATTTCGAGAGCTGCCCCGTCTGGATCAGTGCCTCGGTGCGGATGTGGTGCCGGTAGGGGTCGGCGTCGAGCAGCTTGTCCGGCCACTTCAGGCCGTTTTGCAGCCGAATATTGAGGCTGAAGAAGAAGATCAGGGCCAGGGTGCCCAGGAGAAGGATTTCTTTGAGGGCGCGTCCCGCTAGGGGAGGGCGGGCTTCGTCCTTGTCTTCCGACTCGGACTCCTCGAAGCCGGTTTGCAGATGCTTGCGGCGCCGGTAGACCTCGACGCCGGCCCCCGCGGCGAGGATCAGGGCGAAGACGCCCCAGACCGTGACTTCCGTGAGCGGCAGTCCGAAGAGTCCTTGGGCGAGAAGAAAAAAGAGCGTGTAGAAGGCGACCCCGGTGAGCAGGGAGAGCAGGATGCGGTCGGTCCAAGAGTGGATCTCGCGAATCGCTCGCGGTGCGAGGCGAAAGAGGCTCAGGCCCGTCAGGGTGAAGAGCAAGATGGTCTTGAGGCAGGCGAAGGCGATGGCCATGAACCAGGTTTTTATAAGTTATTCGCGAAGGCGTCCAAGGGTATTTCGCTGGGTTTCAGAGTGCTAAATACTTGACAACCATCCGGATTCCCCTCAAAACGCTGAGAAGACCTAGGACAATTCCTTGATATCATCAAATTTAAGGACGGAGGTTTTCATGGGTGGAACGATCACTAAAAAATTAATCCGACGCGGGGCCCTCTTGTTGGGCCTCGGCCTGGGGATCGCCGGTTTCGCAGGGGAGGCCCAAGCCCAAGGCTGTGTCAACACACCGGGTTTTTGCCAATTACAGTTCAACCTGCCGGATTGCTACGTTTGCGACGAGACGATCAATGACTGCGTCCCCGACGACAGCTTTTGTAACGGGATCTCCGGCGGCAACGAGGACAATCAATGCCGCGCCGGAGAATGCTTGGTGGTCACCTTCCAAGACCCGAACAACCCTTCCGGCTGCGATTACTCCCTTGACACCGGCGGCAGCGTCGATTGCCGTAATTGCATTCCGCAGGGTCTTGCCACCCTCGAAAACTGCGGCAACGGCATCTGCGAACCTGACGAGGGTGAGGCCTGCGACACTTGCGCGGTCGATTGTCTTCTTCCGGGATTTCCGGCCGGTACCTGTCCTTTGACCTCCGGCACCGTCATCGCGGACGCCTGCTCGGCGCCGCCTCCGGGCATCGTCTTCGACGGTCCGCCGTACAATGAGCCTTTCTCCCAAGATTGCGAAGACGGGGACCTCTGTACGGACAACGCCTGCTCGGCGGCGGCCGCCGTATGCACCGTGACGCCCAAATCTTGTTCGCAAGATACCGCCGACTTCTGCTGTGCCGGCGGATGCCAGGCGCCTCCGGCTGGCCTGACCTGCGCCGAGGCTGATGCTCAAGGGATTTTGCCTCGGGTGGAATGCGATATCGATTGCTACATCCCCGAGCAATGCATCCCGACCCCGTCTCCGACCCCGCCGCCGGTCTTCGCCGGCTGCCTTGAGGGCGGCGGCGGCTGGGGCGAGAAGAACGGCCCCGGTTGCGGCGGAGCGGCCTGCGCGCTCAATCCCGCGGCCTCTGCGGTGCCCGGCCTAGGCCTGGCGTTTTCCCTGGCGGGCCTGTTCGGATTCGGCGCCTACCGCAATCTGCGCCGGCGTCGCGATTAGTACCGGTTCTTCGCTATTGAAACCCCGTCTCGCTCGCGAGGCGGGGTTTTTTTATGGCTGTTCCGGGGGAAGGGCCTTGCCCATCGCGCCCACCGCATCGAAGGCCTGGCGGCTCATGGGCCTGCCTTGCAGATAGGGGAGATAATTCCAAAAAACCAGGAAGGAACCTAAAAAGAAACAGGCGAAGTCGATCAGCAAGATGCGCCGGTAACGCGCCTCGAAGCGCTCGAAGAGGTCCGCGATGCCCACGCCCATAAGGATGTAGAGGAAAGGCAGGATGAGGACCATATACTGCAGAAAGGTGTTCGGTTTGAAGGCGTAGAGCGCGAATTGGATCAAGACCAGGGCGGCGACGGCCCAGACCTCGGGGCTGCGGCGCCGGCGCAAGACCGCATAGAGCGTCAAAAGCTCCGCGCCGATCCAGAGCACCAGGTTGCCGGTACCCAAGACCGCTTGGATTTGCCCCCCTTCGAGCTGCTTCCAAAAGTACCACAGGGGTTGGCCCACGTAGAGCCATTCGTACCAACGGCTGCTCATGTTGGCCGCGCCGCGGTGGTATTGATGGAAGTCCAGGTTGTAGAGCCAGAGGCGCCAAGTCTCGGCGGGGCTGTAGCCCAGGAGGGCGTGGGACCCGCAATAGATAGCCACCGGGAGGAGAAAGCCTGCGCCGATTCCATGCAGAAAGGACTTCCAGTTTTTTTCGCCACGCCGCAGGCGATCGGCGGCCAGGGCCCAGAAAACCGGGGCCAGCACCAGGGCCAGCATCTTGGTCGCCAAGGCCAGGCCCAAGCAGAGGCCCGTCAGGTAGAGCCAGGACAGGGAGATCTTGGGGCCTTTCCAAAAACGCAGGGCGGCGTAGGTCGCCGCCAACAAGAAGAGCAGGAGGGGTGGGTCCAGCATCCCCAGGCGAAAATGCAGGTACAAGAGCGGGTCTAGGAACCAGAGGGCGCCGACGAAGGCGGCCACGCCCTTTCTTCCCGTGAGCTCCCGCGTGAGGAGCACGACGAGGACGCCGCTCAGGGCGCCTGCCAGGGCGGAGAAGAAGCGCCAGCCCTGCGGCTGGTCGCCCCACAAACCCATGCCGAGGACGAGGATCTGCTTTCCGAGGGGCGGGTGCTCCGGATTGGGATAGGGCTTGGCCAGGTCCTGATAGGCCCGGGCCGCGTTGACGTAGATCCTTTCGTCCCAATACGGCTGCTCCGCCAGGCCGACCTGATGGAAAAAATAGAGGAAATAGCCCAGGCCCAGCAGGGCCAGCAGCAGGGCCGGGGGGACGGCGGGGCGCTTTTTTCGGGGGCTCATTGCTAAGTAATTAAAATCTTGACCTTTTTTGGTCAAATCTTTATTTTAGGCGGGTTCACCTGGGGCTGGATTCGATCGAAACCACAATCGAAACGCGGAGGATCCAAGATGTCGAGATATATCCATAAAAATAAACGGACCTTGGGCGGCTTGATATTGCCGCTCTTTTTTCTATTGGCGCTAGGCATCCTTAGCATCGGAGCCTTTCCCGGCTGGATCAAGCCGGTCTATAGCTTACCGGGAGATCTATGCGACACCGGTGCACCCTGCGACAGCGGCCCCTTGGCGACCGCCTGCAACGTCTGCAATGGCGAGTTTTGTACCCTTGACCCGAATCAAGAGTTTCGCTGTGCCATCGACAACGGCGGGGGGCCTAATTTCGACCCGGCCGCCACGCCCAATCCCGCCTGTCCTTTGGGAGACCCGACCCAACCGGGCTGCTGGACCACTTGTCAAGAGATCCTCGACGTCAATGGCAATCCGGGATTTTGCGAAACTCCCAGTTGCTCCCCTAACGATGATTTTTGCAATAATATTACCGGCGGAAGACCCGGCGATCTGAACGAATGCCGTGCCGGCGTCTGTCTGCCGATCAGCACCCCCGATCCCGCCAATCCCAGCGGTTGCGATTACAGCCTGACGCCGGATGCCAGCCTGGATTGCCGAAACTGCATCCCCGATGGTTTGGCTACGCTTGAAAATTGCGGCAACGGCATCTGCGAGCCCGACGAGGGCGAGGGCTGTGACACCTGCTCGATCGACTGCCGCACTCCCGGCTACGACGGCGCTTGCTTGACCGACCAAGCTCAATTGGACGCCATTTGCTTGGATGCCCCCGGTATCGTTTTTCCCGGGCCTCCCTATCCAAACACCAATCAACTACCGGGCGAGGTTTGCGAGGACGGCAATCTTTGCACCACCAATGTGTGCAGCACCGGTACCCCGATTCCTTTCGGTGTCTGTATTGTCACGGAACTGGGCTGCGAGCCCGACGCCGACTTCTGCTGCCCGGCGGGCTGTGCGGCCCCCACCGGCGATTCCTGCCGTGAGGTGACGGGCGCACCGATCCCGGGCTGCGATCCCGACTGCTACGTCCCCGAGCAGTGCGTCCCGACGCCGTCCCCGACTCCTCCTCCGGTCTTCGCCGGTTGTCTCCAAGGCAGCGGCGGCTGGGGCGAGAAGGGCGGCCCGGGTTGCGGCGGCTACGCCTGCTCGCTGAACACCGCGGCCTCGGTCCCCAGCCACGGACTGGCGCTTGCCATGCTCGCTTCGCTGGGAGGTCTGGCCTTCCTGAGCTTTCGTAAACGTCACGGCTAAAGGCCGTTGAACCCTTTCCAACCCCGCCTCGGTCGCTCGAGGCGGGGTTTTTTTTGTCTCGGAGTCGCGGGCCTCAGGCGCCGACAAAACTATTGACCTGGGCCCCATTGTTCACTAATACCCCGGCATGTTGGACAAAATCACCGAGTTGGCCCTTACCTTCGACGACGTTTTGCTGCTGCCGGGTAAGAGCGAAGTCCTGCCCAGGGACGTCGACACCAAGACTCGGCTCACAAAATCCCTCGAACTGAATATCCCGCTCGTCTCCGCCGCGATGGACTCCGTCACGATGTCGCGCACCGCGATCGTCATGGCCCAGTGCGGGGGAATCGGCATTATCCACAAAAACATGTCCGTCGCCGACCAGGCCCTCGAGGTCGAGCGGGTCAAAAAATCCGAAAGCGGGATGATCCTCAACCCCATCACCCTCTCGCCCGACGAAAAACTCAGCGCCGCGATCGAGCTGATGGACCAGAATAATATCTCGGGCGTCCCGGTCACCGAGGGAAAGAAGCTCGTCGGCATCCTCACCAACCGCGACATCCGCTTCGAGAAAAACCTCAACCAGCCGGTCGCCAACCTCATGACTAAGAAGCTGGTCACCGTCTCCGAGAAGGTCACGCTGGAAGAGGCGAAGGAGCTGCTGCACAAGAACCGCATCGAAAAGCTCCTGGTGACTGACGCTAACGGCGACCTGAAGGGCTTGATCACGATCAAGGACATCGAGAAGACCGAGAAGAACCCCCTGGCGGTCAAGGATTCGCTGGGCCGTCTCCTGGTGGGGGCCGCGATCGGCATCGGTCCCGAGTCGTTGACCCGCGCCGAGGCCTTGGTCAAGGCCGGCGTCGACGTCCTGATCATCGACACCGCCCACGGCCACTCCAAGGGCGTGATCGAGGCGGCCAAGGCGGTGAAGGCGAAATTCCCCAAGACGCCGCTTGTCGCCGGCAACATCGCGACCGAGCAGGCCGTGCAAGACCTGGCGAAGACCGGCGTCGACGGCCTCAAGGTCGGCATCGGGCCCGGCAGCATCTGCACGACGCGGATGGTGGCGGGCGTCGGCGTGCCGCAGCTGACGGCCATCCTGCGCTGCGCGAAGGCCGCCAAAGAGTTCGACCTGCCGCTCATCGCCGACGGCGGCATCAAATACAGCGGCGATCTCACCAAGGCGCTGGCGGCGGGCGCCTCCAGCGTCATGATCGGCAGCCTCTTCGCGGGCACCGACGAGTCGCCCGGCGAGCTGGTGCTGTACCAGGGGCGCAGCTTCAAGGTGTATCGCGGCATGGGCTCGGTGAGCGCGATGCTGCAGGGGAGCAGCGACCGCTATTTCCAAGACGACAAGCGTTCCACCGGCAAGTTCGTTCCCGAGGGCATCGAAGGCATGGTGCCCTCGCGCGGCCCCTTGGCCGACAACGTCTACCAGCTGGTCGGGGGCCTGCGCTCGGGCATGGGATATACGGGCTGCGCGACCTTGAAGGAGCTTCGCGAGCGGGCGAAGTTCGTCCAGATCACCAGCTCGGGGTTGAAAGAATCGCACGTGCACGACGTGGTCATCACTAAAGAGGCCCCGAATTATCATATGGATTAAGGTCGGTGCTGGAACTATGGACAAGGTTTTAATCTTAGACTACGGCTCCCAATACACCCAGCTCATCGCCCGCCGCATCCGCGAGCAAAACGTCTACTCCGAGATACAGCCCTTCAACTACGGCCTCGACAAGATCCGGGCCTTCGCGCCGAAGGCCATCGTCCTCTCCGGCGGGCCGGCCAGCGTGCTGGGCAAGGACGCCCCGGGGCTGGACCTCAAGATCCTCGAGTTGGGCGTGCCGATCTTGGGGATCTGCTACGGCATTCAGCTTTTGGCCCATCACCTGGGCGGCAAGGTGACGCCATCCAGCAAGCGCGAGTACGGTCGCGCCACCTTCGAGGCAGACGCGGCTTCACCCTTGTTCCGCGGCGTCAAGGCCAAGAGCGTCGTCTGGATGAGCCATGGCGACAGCCTCGAGAAGATCCCCGCGGGCTTCCACAAGATCGGCGAGAGCGACAACACGCCGTTCTGCGCGATCGCCAACCCTGAGAAGAAGATCTACGGGGTCCAATTCCACCCCGAGGTCGTCCACACGGAAGAGGGGGTCCAGATCCTGCACAACTTCCTCTTTCACATCGCCGGGCTCAAGGCCGACTGGAACATGGCGGCCTTCCTCCAGACCGAGAAAGAAAAGATCCGCGTCCAGGTAGGGAAGGGGAAGGTGATCTGCGGCCTCTCCGGCGGCGTCGACTCGACGGTGGCCGCGCTCCTGATCCACGAGGCGGTGGGCGACCAGCTCGAGTGCATCTTCATCAACAACGGTCTGCTGCGCAAGGACGAGGCCCAGAAGGTGCAGGACACCTTCCGCGAGCACTTCAAGATCAAGCTCCATTACGTGGACGCGAGCGAGCGTTTCTTGAGCCGCCTTAAGGGCGTGACCGATCCCGAGCAGAAGCGCAAGATCATCGGGAACGAGTTCATCTACGTCTTCGAGGAGATGGCCAAGAAAATCCAGGACGCCAAGTTCCTGGCCCAGGGCACCCTCTATCCCGACGTCATCGAGTCGGTCTCCTTCAAGGGGCCCAGCGCCACGATCAAGAGTCACCACAACGTCGGCGGCCTCCCCGAGCGCATGGGCCTGGCCCTGGTCGAGCCACTCCGCGAGCTGTTCAAAGACGAGGTCCGCGAGCTGGGCGCCCAGATGGGCATGCCCAAGGCCCTGACGCACCGCCAGCCCTTTCCGGGACCCGGCCTGGCTATCCGCATCCTGGGCGAGGTGACGCCCGAGGCCATCCGCCTGTTGCAGGAGGCCGACGACATCCTCGTCTCCGAGATCAAGTCCGCCGATTGGTACTACAAGGTGTGGCAGTCCTTCGCGGTGCTGCTGCCCATCAAGACGGTCGGCGTGATGGGCGACGAGCGCACCTACGAGAACGTTTTGGCGATCCGCTGCGTGAGCAGCGTCGACGGCATGACGGCCGATTGGGTGCCGCTGCCTCCCGATCTTTTGGGGCGCATCTCCAACCGCATCATCAACGAGGTGAGGGGAATCAACCGCGTGGTCTACGACATCTCCTCCAAACCGCCGGCGACCATTGAATGGGAGTAAACGTGGATTTCGTCCATCTCCACGTCCATTCGCAGTATTCCCTGCTGGAGGGGGCCATCACCCTCGAGGCCCTCTGCGAGCGGGTCCGCGAACTCGGGATGAAGGCCTGCGCCCTGACCGACGCGGGCAATATGTTCGGCGCCCTCGAGTTCTACGAAAAGGCCAAGGCCGCCGGGATCAAGCCGGTCTTCGGGGCTGAGGTCTACTACCTGACCGGCGGCGGCATCGAGACCCGCGACGTCAAGCGCAAGGACCACTTCCTCGCCAACCTGATTCTCCTGGTCCAAAACAAGACCGGCTACCAAAACCTCTGCCGCCTGCTCAGCATCGCCCATCTCGAGGGTTTTTATTACAAACCCCGCCTCGACAAGGACATCCTCCGGAAACATTCCGAGGGCCTGATCGCCCTCTCCGGGACCATGCACGGCGAGATCCACCGCCGCCTCTCCAAAAACGAGGTCGAGCAGGCCAAGGAGGCGGTCGCCTACCTCCAAGAGACCTTTCCGGATCGCTTCTATCTCGAGCTGCAGGACCACGGCCTGGCCTTGGAGAAGAAGGTCCAAGACATGGTCCTGCCCTTCGCCAAGGAACACGGGGTCCCCTTGGTCGCGACCAACGACTGCAAGTACCTCAAGAAAGAGGACCACGTCGCCCACCTGGCCCTCCAGTGCATCCAGAGCGGGCGGACCCTCCAGGAAGAGGAGGAGCGGGCCGAATTTTTAAGCGAGCAGCGTTATTTGAAGAGCCCGAAAGAGATTGAGCAAAGCTTTAAATCTACTCCAGAAGCTATTGAAAATACTGTTAAAATAGCCGAACAATGCGACTACGCCTTTAACGACAAGAACTACTATTTTCCCAAGTACGCGCCGCCCGAGGGTGAGGACCTAGACGCTTATCTGAAACGCCGCGCTTATGAAGGGCTTGAAGAGCGCTGGAAAGAGATCGCGCCAAAAATCCAAAAGGAGTTCGAGCTCCGCGATTCGACTTCCAACGGGTGGCCGGGCGGGGGCCCCCCGCCGCCCGCAGCTTGCGAGGACGGTGAGGGTGCAGCCCGGACAGGACCCGTTGGAAGTCGAATCGCGGAGTTCGCACCGAACAGTCCGACAGCGCTCGAATCCGCCAAGCAGGCCTATCTCGAGCGCCTGAAGATCGAATTAGACATCATCGTCCCGATGGGCTTCTCCGGCTACTTCCTGATCGTCTCCGACTTCATCACCTACGCCAAGGACCAGAAGATCCCCGTGGGGCCGGGCCGCGGCTCGGCGGCGGGGTCCTTGGTGGCCTATTGCCTGAAGATTACCGACATCGATCCGATCCCCTACGACCTGCTCTTCGAGCGCTTCCTCAACCCTGAGCGCATCAGCATGCCGGATATGGACATCGACTTCTGCATGAACCGGCGAGACGAGGTCATCAAATACGTCCGCGGCAAATACGGCCACGTCTCGCAGATCATCACCTTCGGGAAGATGAAGGCCAAGGCGGTGCTCCGCGACGTCGGGCGCGTCCTCGACATGCCCTACGGCGACGTCGACAAGATCGCCAAGCTGGTGCCCAACACCCTCAACATCACCCTGGAGGAGGCACTCAAGCAGGAGCCGCGCCTGCAGGAAATGGAGAAGTCGGACGCCCAGGTGAAGCGGCTGATGCAGATCGCCCGCTCCCTCGAGGGCCTGACCCGGCACGCCTCGATGCACGCCGCCGGGGTCGTCATCGCCGACCGGCCGCTCACCGAGTTCTGTCCCCTCTACAAGGGACCGGACAACGAAGTCATCACCCAGTTCGACATGAAGGGCGTCGAAAAGATTGGCCTGGTGAAGTTCGACTTCCTGGGCCTGAAGACGCTGACGGTCCTCGAGGTCGCGGTCAAGATCGTCAAGCGCACCCGCGGCATCGACCTTAAGTTGAACGAGATCCCGCTCGACGACCCCAAGGTCTACCAAAGCCTCTGCGAGGGCGACGGACTGGGGATCTTCCAGCTCGAATCCAGCGGCATGCGCGACCTCTTGGTGCGGCTGAAGCCCAACTGCTTCGAGGACATCATCGCCCTGGTGGCCCTCTACCGCCCGGGTCCGCTGGGCAGCGGCATGGTGGACGACTTTATCAACCGCAAGCACGGCAGGACCGAGATCACCTACGAGCTCCCCCAGCTCGAGCCCATCCTCAAGCCGACCTACGGCGTCATCGTCTACCAGGAGCAGGTCATGCAGATCGCCAGCGCCCTGGCCAACTACAGCCTGGGCGAAGCCGACCTGCTGCGCCGCGCGATGGGCAAGAAAAAGCCCGAGGAGATGGCCAAGCAGCGCGAGCGCTTCCTCGAGGGCGCCAAGGCCAACAAGATCCCGCCCAAAAAGGCCGAGAAGATCTTCGACCTGATGGCCAAGTTCGCCGAGTACGGTTTCAACAAGTCGCACAGCGCGGCCTACGCCCTGGTCAGCTACCAGACGGCCTATCTCAAGACGCATTTCCCGACCGAGTACATGGCCAGCCTGCTGACCCACGAAATGACCAACACCGACAAGATCCTGGTGTACATCAATGACTGTCGCGACCGCGGGATCAAGATCCTGCCGCCCGACGTCAACGCCAGCTTCCGGTATTTCTCCGTGGAAAAGGAAAACGAGATCCGCTTCGGCTTGGCCGCGGTCAAGGGGGTCGGCGAGGCGGCGATCGATTCGATCATGGAGGTGCGGGAGGCGGGCGGTCCATTCGCGACGATCTTTGATTTCTGCGCCCGTGTCGACCTGCGGCGGGTCAACAAGAAGGTCCTCGAGTCGCTGATCAAGTGCGGGGCTTTCGACGGGATGGGCGTCGCGCGGTCGCGGCTCTTCGCGGGGCTGGACTTGGCGATGGACTGGGGCAATTCCCGCCGCGACGACGCGAAGAGCGGCCAGAGCAGCATGTTCGAGCTCTTGCCGGTCCAAGAGTCGGTGCCGTCGCTTCCCGAGATCGCCGAGTGGCCGGAAGGGGAAAAACTCGCCTTCGAGAAGGAGGCCCTGGGCTTCTACATCACCGGGCACCCGCTGCGCCGCTTCAAGGACCAGATCCAGCGCCTGGCCTCCTTCGACACCCAGACCTGCTCGAAGGCGGTGGACAAGGGCGAAGTCGGACTTTGCGGGATGGTCGTCTCGCTCAAGGAGATCATGACGAAGAAGGGGGCGCGGATGGCCTTCATCACGCTCGAGGACCTGGTGGGCACCATCGAGTGCGTGGTGTTCAGCGACCTCTACGCCCAGGCCTCCACCTTGCTGAAGTCCGACGCGCCGATCTTCGTGAAGGGCAACGTCGACCACAACGACGAGAGCACCAAGATCCTGGCGAGGGAGATCGTTTCGCTCGAAAAGATGCGCCTGCAGAAGACCAAGGCAGTGCACCTGACCGTCCGCCAGGATCTCTTGACCAAGGAGTCTCTCGAGGAGTTCAAGCACCTGCTGGGGAAGTTTCCCGGGCGCCTGCCGACCTACCTCCACCTGATCGGACCCCAGGAAAAGGAGACGGTCTTGGCCCTGCCGCCGGACCTCGAGGTCGAGCTGAGCGAGCATTTCATCTCGGAGGTCGAGAAGATGTTCGGCGCCTCATCGGTGCTTTTGCAGTAGGGGCGAACCTTGTGTTCGCCCCCACAGACCTATTGTAATCTTTTCGAAAATCATTATTATTGAAGCCAGATCGTGACGAAAGGAGGACCCCACTTCATTGGATAAAAGAAAAATGCCCGCCGAACGGGCCATCCTCGTCGGCATCCGCCATCCTCGGGAATCGTCCCTGGACGCCCGGGAATCCCTCTTCGAGCTCGAGCGCCTCGTCCATACCGCGGGCGCCGTCGTCGTCGCGACCACCCAACAAGAAATCAAAAAAATCGAACCTTCGTCCTATGTCGGCAAGGGCAAGTTGGAGGAGATCGCCGCCCTCATCGCCCAGACCCAGGCCGACACCGTCGTCTTCGACGAGGACCTCACCCCCGGCCAAAACCGCAACCTCGAAAAGGCCTTCCGCTGCAAGGTGGTCGACCGCACCGGCCTGATCCTCGACATCTTCGCCCAGCACGCCAAATCCAAAGAGGGCAAGCTCCAGGTCGAGCTGGCGCAGTGCATTTACTTCATGCCCCGCCTGGTCGGGCAGTGGGAGCACTTTGGCCGTTTGGGCGGCGGGATCGGCACCCGCGGTCCCGGCGAAACCCAGCTCGAAGTCGACCGCCGCCGCGTTCGCGAACGCATCTCGCGGATCAAGCAGCAGTTGGAAAAAGTTGAAACGGCGCGCCACCTGCACCGGAACAAGCGGGAAGGCGTCCCGATCCCGACGGTCGCCATGGTCGGCTACACCAACGCCGGCAAATCGACCCTGATGAACCAGCTGACTCAGGCCGGCGTCCTGGTCGAGGACAAGCTCTTCGCGACCCTCGACCCGACGGTGCGCCGGCTGAAGCTGCCGGCGGGCCGCCAGGTATTGCTCTCCGACACCGTCGGCTTCATCCGCAAGCTGCCGCACGCGCTGGTCGAGGCCTTCAAGGCGACCTTCGAGGAGGTCCGGGCCGCCGACCTGCTGCTGCACGTGATCGACTCCAGCTATCCGACCTGGCGCCAGCAAAAGGAGGTCGTCGAGTCGGTTTTGGAGGAACTGGGGCTCAAGGATAAGCCGATGATCGAGGTCTACAATAAGATCGACCTCCTGGGCGCCTCCGCCGCCAACGGTGACGGGGTGCGCATCTCGGCGCGCACGGGGCAGGGGGTTCTCGATCTGTTGAACCAAATCGAGGACAAGCTGCACGTCGACTTTCGCACCTTCCGGATCAAGGTCCCTTACGCCAAGGGCGACTTTTTGGAATGGCTCTATCGCGTCGGCGAGGTGCAGGGCAGGGAAGACGAGGAAGACGGCGTCTGGATGCAGGTGGCCTTGAGCCCCGACGACGCCGGGCGTCTGCGCAAAGAGCGGTCGATCCGGATGCAAGTCCTTCGCAGACCCTCCTCGAGGGCTAAAGGCCCGCAGTTGAGGGCGGCAACAGCCGCCTCTCCCATGTAGGGGCGAACACAAGGTTTGCCAAAAAAAAACCCCGTCTCGGCAACCCGAGACGGGGTTTTCAATTTTATAACCCGGAAATTTAGTCCGTGATGTTCTGCGTGCGCTTCGCCAGCTCGACCGCGCAATCGTGGATCATGTCCGCGATCGCCTTGCCGGCCGGGGACTTGTAGAAGAAGTCGCCGCCGAAGCCGACGCCGCTGCCGGCGCCCGCGCCGAGCACGCCGATGTCGAATTTATTCTTGGAGACCTCGGTGGAGGCCAAGACCTCGCTGGTCGAGGAGTCGTACATCCGGCAGGTCATGCGGATGTTGGTCGACTTGGGAGCCACGGCGCCGAGGCCGAAGCCGCCCTTGCCGAAGCCCATGCCGCCGAAGCTGCCGCCGATGTTGTCCTTGGAGACGCCGGTCAAGGCGAATTGTACCAGGCGGGAGGCGAGGGTGACGTTGCCGCCCTTGGCCGCCTTTTGGCCCTTGCGGGCGCGGCCGCTGCCTTGCAAGAACTGCTCGCGCTCGTAGCCTTCGCCCACGCCGTAACCGCCGCGCTCGACGACCCGGAAACAACCCGAGTTGGTCAGCTCGTTGACGACGACGTCACGGGCATTGCCGGCGAATTCATCCCAACCGATGTAGATATTTTCGGTGCGGAATTGATCCACGGCGACCGTCGGGCGGTTGACGCAAGCGGGATATTCCTTCTTCTTGGCCTCCGCCGAACCCGAAAGGCCGGCGACGGAACCCACCGCGACGACCAAGGCCGAAGCCGTTAAAAACCACTTTTTCATATTTGGAGCCTCCTTAAAGGATTGAAAAAACTGGGCGAAAACTAACAGAAGGCCCGGCACTGTCAAGGCCTTTTGGTTTGACCTATCCCCGGAACTTCTTTAATCATTCATTTAGGCCCCGGCGTAGAGACCTAAGCACGGCACCCCTGGTTAAATTCGCCCATGCAAATCTTCAACCTTCCCAATTCCCTGACGCTGCTCCGCATCCTCTTGGTCCCCGTATTTACGTACTTCTTTTTGAAGGGGGAATACCGCATTGCGTTAATCACCTT
Organism: Deltaproteobacteria bacterium PRO3; assembly: GCA_030263375.1. Taxonomy (NCBI): domain Bacteria; class Deltaproteobacteria; species Deltaproteobacteria bacterium PRO3. The sequence continues at coordinate 8,107 of SZOV01000046.1, read as the reverse complement.
CGTCGTCACGGGCTTGACCGACGTGGTGGACGGCTTCCTGGCCCGCCTGCTGCGCAAGAAGACCACGATCGGGGCGGTCCTGGACCCGGCGGCGGACAAGCTCTTGATGCTGGTCACCTTCATCGTCCTGGCGATGCGGGACCTGGTGCCGCCCTGGCTCAGCGCCCTGGTGATTCTCCGGGACCTTTGGATCGTAGTGGGGACCTGGATCCTAAAGCACCTGAAAAAGAAGCTCTATTTCCAGCCGACCCGGCTGAGCAAGCTGAACACCTTTTTTCAGCTCTTCACCATATTTTTGGCCTTCCTCTTGACCTTTATCCGGGCGGAGCAGCCCGCCTTCCTCCTGCCTTACGAAGCTTGGGTCGCCAGCGCGCTGCGTTACGTAATTTACCTCTGCGCGGGCATGACAGTCGCCTCGGGGATCCAGTACACTAGGATCGGTATTCATATTTTGCGCAAGGGCCGCGAGTATGCCGATCTTCCCCTTAAAAAAGATCAAGCTGGTCGTCAGTGACTTCCACTTGGGCAAGGGGCGCCACCTGTCGGACGGGACGCCCAACCTCCTCGAGGATTTCACGGCCGACCGGCAATTCATGGAGTTCTTGGACTACCATAGGACGGGCGCCTACAAGCGGGCGGAGGTCGAGCTCATCATCAACGGCGACTTTTTCAATCTGCTCCAGGTCGATTACCGCGACAAGTTCACCGACGTGATCACCGAGTCGGACGCCCTGCACAAGACGATGAGCATCCTGAAGGGGCACCCCGAGCTCTTCGACAAGCTCGCCGAGTTTTCCCGCGAGCCCCACCACTCGGTGACCTTCATCCTGGGCAACCACGACCCGGGGCTCCTTTGGGAGGGGGTGCAGGAGACGATCCGCTGGCGCCTCGGCGGCCAGGTGCGCTTCGTGATGGAGGCCTACTACTACGAGGGCGTCCACATCGAGCACGGCAATCAGTACCTGGCCGACAACCGCTACGACCGGAGGCATTACTTCCTCTCGAAAAACCTGCCCGAGCCGATCATCAACCTCCCGTTCGGGAGTTTTTTTCTGATCCACTATTTGAACGAGATCAAGAAGGAGCGGCCCTACATCGACAAGGTCTACCCCTTCCGGATGTACCGGCGCTGGGCCCTAATCCACGACACCTGGTTCGCGATCCGCAGCGCCCTCAAGGTCGCGGTATGGTTCTTCAAGTTCATCCTCACGCCCAATCCCGCGCGGCACCTGACGGCCCGGCAGGTCCTGCGCATCCTGCGCGAGACCACGGTCCACCCCAAGCTGCACAAGGAGGCCAAACGCATCCTGCTGACACACAAGAACTGCCGGATCGTGATCTTCGGCCACACCCACCAGCACGTCTACATGCGTTTCGCCCCCGGCAAGGAGTACTTCAACACCGGCACATGGAACGAGAAGATCAGCCTGGAGGTCGGCAGCCTGGGCCGGATCCTGCGCCTGACCTTCGTCCAGATCGACTTCGACCGCGACAATGTCCCGCACGGAAGCTTGAAGGAATGGAAGGGGCATACTAACGTGGTGGAGGAGCTGGTTTTCTAATTGCCTATGCCGCCGTCCCGTCCCATCGAATTCGAATCCCTCGGTCTCAGGCCCTTCGCCGAGGTGTTGGGCTACCAAAAGGAGCTGCGCCAACGGCGCCAGGCGGGCGAGATCGCCGACCGGGTGCTCTTTGTCGAGCATCCGCGGGTGATCACCCGCGGCCGGCGCCCGGCCGACGAGGACTTTCGCGTGCCGGTCGAACGCCTGCGCGAGGCGGGCTTTCAGGTGGAGGACGCGGGGCGGGGTGGGAAGCTGACCTACCACGGGCCCGGCCAGCTGGTGGCCTACTTTATCGTCTCGCTGCGGGAACGGCGCTGGGGCATCCCGGAGTTCGTCCGCAGGATCGAGGGCGCGATCCTTCAATGCCTGGCCGAGTATGGTATCGCCGGCGAGCGCCGCGCGGAGTACCCCGGCGTCTGGGTGGCTGGCCGCAAGATCGCCTCGATTGGGCTGAGCGTCGACCGCGGCGTCAGCATGAACGGCATCGCCCTCAACGTCGACCCGTGCCTCGAGGACTTCGAGACGATCATCCCTTGCGGCATCCCCGGCTGTGAGATGACCTCTATCCGCAGGGAGACAAACCAAAGCCCAGCGCTGGAGGAAGTCTCGCGCCTCTTGGCCGAGCACATTAGCGATGCCTTTGCCGAGGAGGCCCATGGGAAGGCCGCGCCGAGCAACCTCTAGATTCGCCCCCCGATAATGATTTCAGGTTAAGAGGGGGCTCTCATGTCAAAACCGGTCTGCTCGGCCAATTCGGCCGTCGAATCCGATAAACTAAGCAAAATCCAAGAGATGGCCGAACGTGCCTTCACCGAGGCCAAGCCAGTCCAAGACAAGGAAATCCTGTCCGAGAAGGAGCTGAAGGCCCGCGAGGCGGCGGTCTGCAAGGCGGTCGGCGGGGATTGCCTCCGCCTGCACCATTACGCGGAGCGGGTGGCCAACGCCCTGATCCCGCCGACGGGCCTGCAGGTGCGCACCGAGGCCAATATCGTCCGCCTCTTCGCCAGCAAGCGGATCAGCGCCAAAGAGATCGCCGGCATCGTCAAGCTGGCGGAGGATCGCGACCGGATCACCGCCTTCCGCGAGGCGGCGCAGGCGATGTTCCTCAAGGCCGGGCTCTTCTATTACGATCACGTGCCTTATCAAGGTGCGGTGATGTGTTTCATGCCCAAAAAATAAAAAAAGCGAAGGAATAAAAGCCTTCACCGTTCACTATTCATAAAAATATAAATAAATGCGAAATTCGGGATAGCCTTGAATGGGTGGCCGGGCGGGGGCCCCCCGCCGCGCGGAGCTTGCGAGCACGGTGGGGGTGCAGACCGGACAGGACCCATTCAAGGCTATCCCGAATTTCGCGTACCGCAATAAAAGGGGATGTTCGCCTCAGTTGAGGGATTCCGCGACGATCTCGGCGACGTCCTTCGTCTTGATCTCGATGTGCTTGTCGCGCGCGGCGTCCGTGATCATGGTCATGCAGAAGGGGCAGGCGGCCGCGATGGTCTGCGGCTGCACGGTCATGAGGTCGTCGAGGCGCTTGTGGTTGACGCGTTCGCCCAGGCGCTCTTCCATCCACATGCGCCCGCCGCCGGCGCCGCAGCAGCGGCCCTGCGACTTGGAGAGCTCGGCGTCCGCGTATTGCACGCCGGGGATCTTCTTCAAGACGTCGCGCGGCTGCTCGTAGATGTCGTTATAGCGGCCCAGGTAGCAGCTGTCGTGGTAGGTGACCTTCTCCTCGAGGTTCTTCACCGGCTTGATGCGGCCCTGCTCGATCAGGCGATTGATGAAGTCGGTGTGGTGGACCACCTCGTAGTGGCCGCCGAACTGCGGGTATTCGTTTTTGATCGTGTTGAAGCAGTGCGGGCACTGGGCCAGGACCGTCTTGAACTTGTAGCGGCCCATGGTCTCGACGTTCTGCTTGGCCAGGGTCTGGAAGAGATACTCGTTGCCGATGCGCCGCGCCGGGTCGCCGGTGCAGGTCTCCTCGGGGCCGAGGATGGCGAATTCGATCTTGGCCTCCTGCAGGATCTTGACCACCGCGGTGCTGACCTTCTTGTTGCGGTCGTCGAAGGAGCCCGCGCAGCCCACCCAGTACAGCACCTCGACCTCGGGCTTCTCGGCCAGGGTGGGCACGCCCAGGCCCTTGGCCCAGTTGGCGCGCTCGTCGAAGCCGATGCCCCAGGGGTTGCCGTTGTTCTCGATGTTGCGCAGCGTGGCCTGGGCTTCGGCGGGAAACTCGCCCCGCATCAGCACCAGGTGGCGGCGCATGTCGACGATCTTCTGGACGTACTCGATGAAGACGGGGCAGGCCTCCTCGCAGGCGCGGCAGGTGGTGCAGCTCCACAGGATCTCGCTGTCGATGACCTGTGGCACCAGCGACTGGCCGAGGACCTCGGCTTTTTGCTCCTCGTTGCCGTTGACGATCTTGTCGGAGTGGTGGACCAGGAAGTCCTTCATCTCGATCAGAAACTGCTTGGGGTTGAGCGGCTTGTCGGTGTTGTAGGCCGGACATTGCGAGGTGCAGCGCCCGCACTCGGTGCAGGTGTACATGTCCATCACGTCCTTCCAGCTGAACTCGTTGATCTTGTCGATGCCGAAGGTGGTGATGTTTTCGTCTTCCAGATTGATCGGATTGAGCGCGCCGTAGGGCTTGAGGTTGCGCATGAAGACGTTGGGCAGCGCCGTGATGATGTGGAAGTGCTTTCCGTAGGGGAGGAAATTCAAAAAGCCCAAAACCAGCGCCAGGTGGATGAAATAAGAGCTGATGCTGACGGCGTGGGTGGTGCCGGGTTGCCAGCCGAAGGAGGTGATGACCTTGGCCGCGACGGTGCCGACCGGGGCCCAAAGCGGGTCGGGGTGGTGGTTGCCCAGGGCGATCTGACCGCCGTCGTAGAGCCACTCGGTGATCATCAGGCTCATGATCGTGAAGAGGATGGCCCAGCCCTCCGCCGAAATGGAGATGCGGTCGGGCATGGTGATGAAGCGGCGAATCAGGAAGTAGATGCAGCCGCCGAAGACCAGCACCGTGAAGATGTCTTTGTTGAGGTTGTAGAAGTTGCCCAAGGCCCCGCCAAAGCCGGGGAGGTGGAAGTCCGGGTCGAAGCCCTGGCCGAAGAGGGTGACGGTGCGGATGGAGAGGACGCAGAAGCCCCAGAAGATGAAGGCGTGCCAGAGGCCCGACCAGAACTCCCGCTTGCGGTTCATCATGCGCTTCTGACCGAAGGCGTAGACGAAGAGGGCCTTGACGCGGTCGGTGAGCTTCTCGAAGCGCCAGTCCTTGCCCTTGGCCATGCGGATCAGGGCGATGCGGTTGTTCATGGTGTAGGCGAAGGCGGCCATACCGACGAGCAGAAGCAGGCCTACGGCAACGGGATACATGAATTCATCCTCCTGGACAACGATGGTGACGACCCGATTAAGGGTCAAAACATTTGAAATTTAAAGAGGTTTTTCTAACCCTGGACGTCCCGGTCCATGACTGTCTTCCGGCCCTCGCCCTTGGCGTTTTGGATAGCCTGATCCAGGGTGCGCGTGATGAGGGCGGTGAGGGCGTCCATGGTGCTGGCCGAGGTGTTCATATCGGCCTTGTCCTTGATGTACTTTTTGATTTTCGAAGCAACCACCAACACTTCCGCCATAGCAGCCTCCTGGTAAAGGGTGAAAAAAACTGGGGCTGCTTTAAGACGAAGCTGCCTTGAAATCAAGCATTAGGTCGGGTCCGGCCGAGAAATTTATCCCGGCTCCGACAGTCGATCGGGATTCCGCTTGGCCCCCGGCGAGGACTCTTGGTACATAACGCCCACGGAGGGACCCATGAAGAAATTTCTGGTCTTTTTACTGGTGGTCGGCGGCATCGCGGCCTTGGCCGCAATGTGGTTCGTCCGCACCCGCAACCAACTGGTCACCCTGGACGAACAGGTGAAGACCGCCTGGTCCCAGGTCGAGAACGTCTACCAGCGGCGGCTCGATCTCATCCCCAACCTGGTCGCCACCGTGAAGGGCGTGGCCAATTTTGAGCAGGAGACCTTGCAAAAGGTGGTCGAGGCCCGGTCCCAGGCCACGCAAATATCCCCGCAGGCCTTGCAAGGGGCGATCAACGACCCGGCGGCCTTCGAGAAGTTCCAAGCCGCGCAGGGGGCGCTTTCCTCGGCCCTTTCCCGGCTGCTCGTCGTCGTCGAGCGCTATCCCGAGCTCAAGGCCAATCAAAATTTCCTCGAGCTCCAGGCCCAGCTGGAGGGCACCGAAAACCGCATTGCCGTCGAGCGCCGCCGCTTCAACGAGGTGGCCCAGGGCTACAACACGGCGATCCGCCGCTTTCCCGAGTCGCTCGTCGCCTCGCTGAGCGGCTTCGCGGCGCGGCCTTACTTTCAGGCGGATCCGGGCGCCGCGCAGGCGCCCAAGGTCGACTTCTCGAAGCCCGTCCCGGCGGGGAGCGGTCCTTGATCCATCCCCTGCGCCGAATTTTGATCGCCGCTTGGGCCCTGATCGGGCTGGCGGTGCCTGTCTCGGGAGACGCGGCCGTCGCGATCCCCGCCGTCCCCGACCACTACGTCAACGACGCCGCGGGGCTATTGAGTCCGGCCGCGCACGACGCCCTCGAGGAGAAGCTCGCCCAGTTCGAGCGCGACACCTCCAATCAGATCCTGGTCGCGACCTTCCCCGACCTGCAGGGCGAGTCGATCGAGGATTTTTCCATCCGCCTGGCCGAAAAATGGAAGCCCGGGCAATCCGGGCGCGACAACGGCGCCATCCTCGTCGTGTCGAAGGGGGACCGCAAGGTGCGGATCGAGGTCGGCTACGGACTGGAGGGCGCCATCCCCGACGCGACGGCCAAGACGATCCTGCAACGCGAGATCCTGCCGGCCTTCAAGCAAGGCGACTTCGAGGGCGGGATCCGGGCCGGCGTCGAGGCCATCCTCAAGGCCTCCGCGGGCGAATACAAGGGCCTGCCCACCCGCGAGTCCTACTGGCCGGTGCTGATATTTTTCGCCGCGGTCGTCCTTTTCTTGATATTCTTCTTTATCCTCTTCGCCCGCTCGCAATCTTACGGCCTGTACCGTGCGGGCGCCTACCGTTACGGCGGTTTGGGCGGCGGCTCCTGGGGTGGTTCCGGCGGGGGCTGGAGCGGAGGGTCCTCCAGCTCGGGCAGCTCGAGCGGCGGCTTCAGCAGCGGCGGCGGGAGTTTCGGAGGCGGCGGCGCCTCGGGAAGTTGGTGACGGCATGAGCGCAAACGATCCCAAGCATTTCTTCACCCCGGAGCAGCAGGAGACGCTGATTAAGGCGATCCGCGAGGCGGAACGCAACAGCTCGGGCGAGATCCGCATTCACGTGATCCGTTCCAGCTCGGAAGACCTCTTGAGCAAGGGGCAGCGGCTCTTCGAGAAGCTGGGCATGACGAAGACGCGCGACCGCAACGGCATCTTGTTCCTGTTGGAATTGTCCCACCGCCGCTTCGCGATCCTGGGAGACAAGGGGATTCATCAAAAAGTGCCGGCGGAGTTTTGGGAAGAGATCCGCGCCGCGCTCTTCGAGCATTTTCATCAGGGGCGCTTTGTCGAGGGATTATGCGCGGGCATCGCGCGCTGCGGGGAGAAGCTCAAGGCCTTCTATCCCTGGCAGAGCGACGACCGCAACGAGGTCGCCGACGAGATCACTTCAGAGTGAGCGTGACGCCGTCGACCTTGGCGCTCAATTCACCCAGATAATGCATGGCGGATTGGCCAGCCCCCGTGGCGACGAGGGTGGTCTTTTGTCCCTGGGAGGGGACGATGAGGCTGAAGAATCCGGGAGCGGGGACGGAGGTCGCGGCCAGCGGGGCCTTGCCTTCGACCGGGCAGTAGCCCTCGGCGCAGGCCTCGGCCTGGCGCACCTCGAGGGTGATGGCGCCGCCGGCGTAGCCGGGGGCCTTCACGACGCCTTGGATCATGACTTGGGTGGTCGCTTTGGGCTCGTCGGTGACGATGTTGGAATCGTTCGTCGCGGCGCCGCCGTCTTGGACGTGAAAGCGCAGGGAGGAGCGGGACCAGAAGTCGTTGTATTCTTTTTGCTGTTCCGGCGTCATCTCGGAAGAGCCGCCGCAGGCCGTGAGGGACAGGCTGAACGCCAGGATCGCCGCGAGGGCGAGAGAACGGAAAATACCCATAAATTCACTCCCATTTAACCCCAACCGATCAAGATATCGGCGGAATTGCTGAAAAGTTGCTTAGAAGAGCTTGGGTTTTGACTCAGCGCAGCGGAGGGTGGGGCCGGTCCAGCGAGAGGTCGGCGTCGGCGATCTCCGGCGCCTCGCTTAAGGGCGAGAGGTGGGCGACGCGGACCCGGCCGTCGGGGCCCTGCAGCGTCGCGATGATCATCAGGTCGACGGCGCTCTGCGGGAGCTCGAGGGAGTAGGGCCCGGGCGCGGCCAGCTTCTGTTCGGCGACGGCGGGCTCGCCTAGGATGGGGCAGCGGCCGTACTGACAAGGCACCGAGCGTCGGGCCTCGACCTTGAGCTCGCCGCCCGAGAAATTTTTGTATTTGACCGTGCCGCTGACCAGGGTGGGGCGGCC
>SZOV01000045.1 GCA_030263375.1 Deltaproteobacteria bacterium PRO3 | reverse complement strand
AATTCGCCGACGCCGTGGGCAAGCGCCTGGCTCTCGAGCACCTGCGCTTCGTCGGCGACCCGCAGCGCCCCGTCGCGCGGGTCGCGGTAATGACCGGCAGCGGCGGAGGCTATTTCCACGAGGCGAAGGCCGCCGGCGCCGACGTCCTGGTCACCGGCGACGTCAAATACCACCCGGCGCTCGACGCGCTGGCCGAGGGCGTCGCCCTGATCGACATCGGGCATTTCGCCGGAGAGATCGGCATGGTCCCGTGGCTGGCCGCGGAGCTGCGGAGCTGGGCGCGATCTCGCGGCTTCGCCAAGCGGATCTTCGCAAGCGAAAGCGGCCGCGACCCCTTCCGCTTCTGGAGCGCGGGGCCCGCCCGATAAAATCCCCTTTGGGAATCCTGAAAAAAAACGTAAACTTGGCCCAGCATGCAAAAATTCCTCACCAATCTGATGGGCAAGGCCGGCAAGGTGATCGAGAAGGTCGCCTCCGTCACCAAGCGCGACAAGACGACCAAGCCCAAGAAGACCGGCGTCACCGACGCGGAGGGGCAGGACTTCGGCTTCATTCAGTGGAACGAAAAGCAGCTGCAGGGCCTGCTAGGCGGCGCCGAGCGCAAGGAGCTCTTCCCGCTCATCCCGGCCCTCAACGGCAAGAAATGCCTGCACTTAAGCCCCGGTTCCGAAGTTTATGTCGAGATGCTCTCCAAGCGCGGCGCCCAGGACATCGTCGAGCTGGACGTCAGTCGCGCGGTCGCCGGCAAGCCCGCGACCCCGGCGCCCTCCGCCTATCCGAAGGCGCGCGGCGCCCTCGACCACCTGCCCTTCGCCCCGGAGACCTTCGACTTCCTGGTCTATCCTTCCGCCCTGGCCTGGCGCTCCGACCTGCACAGCCTGGTCCCCGAGGCGGCGCGCTGCCTGCGGGACAACGGGCGCGTGGTCTTCTCGACGATCCACCCCTTTTTCGAGTACCTGATGAACCCGCGCGGCGGCTTCAAGAAGGGCATCGACACCCTGTTCAACACGCTCAAGAAAAACGGCTTCTTCATGGAAGAGATCCGCGAGGGCTCGCTGGACGAGGCGATGAAGACGACCAGCCTGCCGCCGAAGCTGGCCGAGGACCTGAAGCGCTATCAAGGCCTGCCCCTGATCCTGCTGGTCAAGGGCATCCGGCTCGCCAAGAGGAAGGCCGCATGAGCGAAGCGGAATCCAAGCCCCCCGTCCCCGTCCCGGCGGCGCCCGCCGCGCCTGCCGCGAAACCCGGCAAGAAGCCCGACGCCATCGAGCAGAAGCTGCTGCAGATGCTGCACAAGCTCCCCGAGTTGCCGCCCGCCCTGGGCAGCTACGTCCCCGCCCTGCGCGTCGGCAACCTGCTCTACATCAGCGGCCAGCTGCCGATCTTCAAGAACAGCCTCGGCGCCTACAAGGGCCGTCTCGGCAAAGAGATCACCCTCGAGGCCGCGCAGCGCGGCGCCAAGCAATGCACCCTGAACGCCCTGGCCCTCGCGAAGAACGAGCTGGGCACTCTCGAGAAGATCCGCCGCGTAATCAAGCTGACCGGCTTCGTCGCCGGCATGCCCGGCTTCGTCGACCAACCGAAGGTACTCAACGCCGCCAGCGAGCTCTTGGTCGAACTCTACGGCGAAAACGGCAAACACACCCGCGTCGCCGTCGGCGTGACGGATTTGCCCATGGGGGCATGTGTCGAAATAGAGTATTTATTCGAGGTGCGATGACAGAGCCAGTAGGGGCGAACCTTGTTTCGCCCTCCCCCTGCGTAAATCGAAGAGGGCGAACGCAAGGTTCGCCCCCACACCCTAAATCCCCTGCTTCTCGAACATATACTGGATCTTCCGCACCAGCGAGGCGATGTGGAAGGGCTTGGTGACGTAGTCGTTGGCGCCGTACTCGAGGGCGCGGCGCCGGTCGGCCTGGGAGTCTTTGGCGGAAAGCATCAAGACTTGGATGGGGTGCTCGGGGTTGGACTCGCGAATCTGCCGGCAGACCTCGATGCCGGACATGCCCGGCATCATGATGTCGAGTATCACCAGGTCGGGGGGATCTTCGCGGACCTGGCTCAAGGCGGTGAGCCCGTCCACGGCGGTGCGCACGTCGTAGCTCGGGCCGATCAGCATCCTTTCCAGGATCTTTCGGATCTGGGGGTCATCGTCGACAACCAAGACTTTGCGTTTACTTCCCGAAACCGGCTGACTCATAGCGTCCTTGTCCCGATGCCCCGTGTAAAACTAAAACCGCCGCCGCGCAAAGTCAAACCGTCCTCGATAAATTCCCACGGCCCCACGAAGTTTCGGCCCGGGACCGGTCCCGACGACCCCACGGGCGGACCCCGACCTCCGTCCCCTAGACGCCAGCACCCACGCCACGCCACAAGACTCCTCCAAAAAGGCCCTCCACCGTTTAAAAAATTCGTAACGCACTGCATAAACAATATCATTGACTTTGCCGGGACCATCCGCCATTTAGCCCGCCAAATCGGCCCCACCGGGCGCCGGGGCGCCCATAGGATGGGCGTTTAGAGCTAAACACGGGAAATATATAAAAAACTTGACCTATAATTATATATAAATTAAGTTCCATTTCACTTAAATTAAGTTTAAGTGATAGCACCTCAAGCCCGGCGTTGGACCCGTCGGGCCCCGAAGACAATCAGACGCATCCGGGTTTGGGAACACCTCCAGCAGGGTTCTACCCAAAATCCGCGGCGTGACCTGGGAATTCCTTCTTCTTAGCGAGGAGAAAGAGATGAAAAAACTAGTCGCTTCCGGCCTAGCCTATGCCCTGACCGCGTTTTGCCTCGGCGCCCCGGCCCTTGCCGCCGAATCCAAGGCAGGCGGCGTCGAGTTTAGCGGCAACGTCGACGTCGTCACCGGCTGGCAGCACGACGACGGTTCCAGCACCGACGGCCCGACCGGCGCCTTCCCCCGCCAGGCGGGCGGCAGCTGCTCCTTCGGCGCCGGCGGCCTCGGCTGCAACGCGGCGGACGGCGCGGGCTCCGGCAGCGGCCAGCTGGGCGATTTCCGCGGCTTGGCGCGGCCCAGCCGCGATACCTTCAACTTTTATCTCGACCAAGTCGAGCTCGACATCCAGAAGAGCTTCGGCGAGAACATCCGCATCCGCGCCGACCTCGACTTCGGCCGCTTCCTGAGCGGCAGCGGACGCAACACCCAGGCGGGCTCCAACTTCAACCTCGAGCAAGGCTACGTCACCGCCAACATCGCCATGGGCAACGGCATGGAGCTGCTCTTCGGCCGCTTCAACGCGCCGATCGGGCTCGAGTCCGTCGACCGCGCCGACAACACCGCCGTCTCCTTCTCCAACGTCTACCGTTACCTCCGGCCGCACAATCTGACGGGCGTGAAGTTGTACTATGCCTTCAATGCGACCTTCGACTGGAGCCTCTACGTCGTCAACAACCTGGTCGACGTGATCAGCACCACGGTCGGCACCGACAGCGCCATCCCCTCCTACGGCACACGCTTCGGTTTCACCTGGGGCGGCGAAGGCCGTGAAAATACCATCGGCCTCAGCTACGCCGGCGGCCCCGAGCAATTCGGCAACAACGCGCACCTGACGCACATCCTCGATCTCGATTTCAATTTTCACATCGGCGAAAAGTTCACGATCGGCGGAGAAGGCATCTATAGACAGGACAACGTCACCGGCGCCTTCGCCGGCTTCCCCAACAGCAAGGGATTGGGCGGCTTCCTGCTCTTGGGCTTCGCCCCCAGCGACACCTGGAACCTCTATTTCCGCTACGGCTACCTGCACGACATCAACCCGACGGGCGCCTACACCGGCCTCGACCAGCAGATCCACGACTTCAGCCTGGGCGCCGGTTACCGGATCACCGACGGGGCGCAGCTGAAGTTCGAATACCGGCTCGATTTGCATAACTACAGCGCCGCAACGGCGGCGGCTCTGACCGGCGGCGACCGAACCTCGCTGCAAAACGCGATCGCGGCGGAATTCGCCTATAACTTTTAGCTCTTTGAAACCGAGGATTTTCTTAAGCGCCTTTTCCTTGCCCGAGGTTTCGGCAAATGCCCAAGCTTCAGGCAACCGCCGGCGGGTCCAGGACGGGCGCAACCCCATTAAGGGTCGAATATCGAAGCGAGATTTCGCCATCGGCCCTGGTATACGGCTTGCAGTCTAAGCCAAGGAAATTCTTGGATATTTTTGTACAAAAAACCACAGGTTTCGTGGCGCATTTGAACCTCGACATCCTGGAGAAAAGAAGGAGATGAACATGAAAAAACTAGCTATCGCGGCCAGTCTGTTCGCGCTCAGCGTCAGTCTGCCGGCCCACGCCGAGGAGTCCAAGGCGGGCGGGGTAGAATTCAGCGGTAACGTCGACATCGTCACCGGCTGGCAGCACGACGACGGCGCGGCCATCGGCGACGTCAGCGGCGGGCTGCGCGACTTCCGCGGAGCCACCGCTCCGAGTCGCGACACTTTCAACTTTTACGTGGATCAGGTCGAGCTCGATATCCAAAAGAGCTTCGGCGAAAAGATCCGCCTGCGCGCCGACCTCGATTTCGGCCGTTTCCTCTCGGGCAGCGGTCGCAACACCGACAGCGGCGTCGTCGGAAGCAACTTCGAGCTCGAGCAGGGCTACGTCACCTTGGGCGTCCTGGGCGGCGAGTTCCTGATCGGCCGGTTCAACGTTCCGATCGGCTACTACCTGGTCGACCGGGCCGACAACCCCACGATCTCCTTCCCCAACTCGTATAACTTCCTGACCCCGACCAACGCAACGGGCGCGAAGATGTACTGGGCCTTCGGAGACAACTTCGACATGCACCTCTACCTGGTCAACCAGCTCTTCGACTGTATCATCGTCGGCGCGCCTTGCTTGACCGGCGCCCGCCTCCCCGTCCCGCCCGCCGCGGGCGTGGCCTCTCCCGGCGACAGCGCGATTCCCTCCTGGGGTACCCGCTTCGGGTACAACTGGGGCGAAGAGGGCAAGAAGAGCACCTTGGGTCTGAGCTACGCGGGCGGTCCGGAGCAAGCCGGCAACAACGCGCACTTGACCCATATCATCGATCTCGATTTCGCGATCAAGTTCACCGAGCAGCTCCTGTTCGCGGGTGAATTCACCTACGCCCAGCAGAACAACCTCCCGACGGTCCTCGGCCCCAATGCCAAGTCCATCGCCGGTTACTTCGTGCTGGACTACGGTCTGAGCGACATCTGGGACATCTTCTTCAGCTACGGCTACATCCATGACTTCCAAGGCGAATTCACGGGAGCCGACCAGCAGATCCACAACTTCATCCTCGGCGCGGGCTATCAGATCACCGACGGCGCGAAGATGAAGCTGGAATACCGGATGGACCTCCACCACTATGCGGCGGTCCAACCCGGCCTGCAGCCTCGCAACGTGCTGATCAATCCGGCCAGCGGCGACCGCACCTCGTTGTCGCACGCCCTGGCGGCGGAGTTCGCTTACAACTTCTAGAATTGCGTTCTTGAAATTGGAAACCCCGGTTCTGCTCCGCGGAGCCGGGGTTTTTTTTATCCTTTTCCTGGCCCCTCGCCTTGCACGGATCTACGGCAAATGGCGCAAAGTTAAGCATTCCCGCCTTCGCTCCGAAATCCGGCCCCTAGTCTAAACAAAGGAAATATCTCGCTTTTCTCGAAAGGAGGCCCTGGCACCTCCGTTGCAAATTTCCGGTTGGGGGATTTGCGTGGAGTGCGTGCCTGTGCCGTTGGACCTCGTGTCGAGAACCCGCAGGGCGCTGCATTTCCGGTGCCCCCAGGAGTTCACGACATGACACCACCGGTTTCGACAACGACTCATCCCGCATCGGCGCCCGCCACGGCGCCGGCGGCAACGACGGGGAACGCCGTGCCTCCCTATCGCCTGCAACTGAGCGGCGGCTACACCTCCATCGCCCTGGGCGGCGGGGCGCCGACCTACTCCGGCGGCGTCTTTCAGACCCAGGTCGGGCAGGCCTTTCATTTGGATGCTCGCAATTCCCTCTTTCTCAACGGGGTCTTTCGCCTCGGCGCGCTCAGCGACGGCGCGGGCCACGACGTCTCCCTCGTGCACTTCGGCCTCGAGGGCGGCTACGAGGGATGGATCGCTCCGGAAATTCTCTCGGCCTTCGTCTACGGCGGCATCGGCACCAACGTCCTCTACTCCCAGCAATTCGGCGTCGCGCCCTCGGTGACGCGGGCCCTCGACAACCAATCGATGCTGGCGCTCACGCTGGGCGGCGGTTTCTCCCTGGGCCGCGGCATCTTCGTGCTTTCCGGCGGATTTCAGCCCAACTTCGGCCTCAGCATTCCGGAGACGCCGGACTCCTTCGGCGGCCGCGGCTACAACCCCATGGGCTGGTTCGTGATGGGCGGGCTCGACCTGGCTCGCTTCGTCGATTGGGCCGGGGCGCGCTTTCCCCAAGGCACCTCGATCGGCCAATTCGTGCGCGGCATCACCCCGGGCGTCATCCTCGACACCACCTACACCCTCAACCTCGGCGCGCCCCGCAACGGCGAGAACGCCCTGCGCATCTTCGACACGCGGGCCGACCGGCCGATGTTCAACTACCTCGAGCTATCCCTCGACCGGCCCGTCGACGCGGAGAACCCCTTCGGCTTCCGTTTCGATTTCGGCGTCGGCGAAAATGCCCGCATCGCGCGCTCGCGCTCCTCCTTCAGCGGCGACTGGTACGACCTGCAGCAGGTCTACGCGCGGCTGCGCCTGCCGATCGGCAACGGCCTCACCCTGCGCGGCGGAAAGTTCGCGACGCTGATCGGCACCGAGGTCATCGAGAGCCTGAACAACAACCACATCAGTCATTCCTGGCAGTTCGGCCTCGCGGAACCCTTCACGCATCTCGGGGTCCTGGCCGAATACCCGATCATCCAGGACCGCCTGACGGCGACGACCGGCATCATCAACGGCTGGGACAACGTCCTGGACCGCTCGGCCGGCATCGGTTGGTTGGGCGCTCTTTCCGGCAATCCGACGCCCTGGCTGACTCTCTCCGGCGCCGGCACGGTCGGCTCGGAAGGCGGAAGGCTGCGCAGCATCCTCGACTTCATCGCCGCGGTGAAGGTCAGCGATGCGGCGGCGACGCAGGGAGGCTTTGACCGCTTCACGCTCTCGGCAACTTACGATTGGGGTCATGAGGGCGAAGGCGCGGGCCAGGCCGAGACGAATTGGCACGCCTTCGCCTTGACCGGCAGGGTCAACTTCCTGCCGCAAGTCGGTTTCGCGCAGGGTTTCGAGGTCTTCGTCGACCCCGACGGCGCCCGCACCGGCGCCCCGCAGACCATGTGGTCGACCCGTTCGACCTTGCATGTCGCGCCCTTAGTCGGCGTGGATATCCCGGCCTTGCGAGGCTTGCGGCTGCGCGCGGAGTACCGCCACGACAGTTCGTCGGCGCCCAGCTTCTTCCGAGGCGCCTTGCCGGCCGACTCGCAGGACACCTTCGGCTTCGGCGTCGGCTACGTCTACTGAGCCGCGAAAAGAATTCCTCTCCAAAAGAGGGATGCACAAACACTGCACGGAAGGCCCTCCTGGGGAAACCCAGGGGGGCCTTTTTTTTTGAGGGTATTTGAGGCACAAGCTCCTAGCCGGAGAAGGACATGCCCTTAAGCGACCATCAAAAAGTCCGATCACCTCAAGGCCTATATATTATCGGACTTTTTGCAGAGGGCGGGCCCCGGCCTGAGGGGCCCGACCGGGTCGCTTAAGGGCATGTCCTTCTCCGGCTAGGAGCGGACACGGCAAAAAGAAGCGAGCGTGAATATGAAAAGAAATCCACGTCTCGATATTTCCCTTGCATATCCAAAAGCGAGCTTCCTAGATTTCTCCATGCCCCTATTCCTCACATTCGAAGGCGGAGAAGGCAGCGGCAAGACGACGCAGATCCAGCTTTTGTCCGAGGCCCTGCAAAAACGCGGCCTCCCCTGCGTCCTGACCCGCGAGCCGGGCGGCACCGACATCGGCGTCGAGATCCGCAAGATCCTGCTCGACGGCAAAAATCGTCACCTCGGTCCCCTGGCCGAGCTGATGCTCTACGCTGCCGACCGCGCCCAGCACCTCGACGAGACGATTCGTCCCGCCCTGCGCGCTGGCAAGATCGTACTCTGCGACCTCTTCGCCGACGCGACGGTCGCCTACCAGGGCTTCGGCCGCGGCCTCGACCTGCAGTTGATCTCGGAGCTCAACGAGCTCGCCACCGGCGGGCTCAAGCCCGACCGCAGCTTCCTGCTCGACCTGCCCGTCGAGATCGGCCTGGCCCGCGCCAAGGCGCGGCTGGCGCGGCAAAAGAGCTCGGAAGGGCGCTTCGAGGCCGAGGCCCTCGCCTTCCACGAAAAGGTCCGCCAGGGCTACCTACGCCTCGCCCACGAAGAGCCCGAGCGCTTCCGCGTCCTCGACGCCACCCTCGAAGTCGAAGCCATCCACCGCAAGCTCCTCCAAGAAGTCGAGCCCCTCTTGGGGGTCAAGCCATGAGCGACCTGCCCTTCCTCGCCCACGGCGAGACCTACCGGCGGCTCGACCAGATGCGCCTCGCGGGCCGGCTGCCCCACGCCCTGATCTTCCTCGGGCCCGAAGGCGTCGGCAAACAGTTGGTCGCGCGCCACCTCGCCAAGGCCCTGCTCTGCGAAAAAGAATCCTCGGCCCCCTGCGGCGCCTGCCGCTCCTGCCAACAGGCGGCGACGGGCCAGCACCCCGACCTCTGGAGCCTCGAGCCCGAGGGCGGCCGCATCAAGATCGACGCGATCCGCGAGCTGAAGAAAAGCCTGAATCTCCCTCCGCTGGTGTCAAGGCTCCGCGTCGTCCTGATCGCCGAGGCCCACGCCCTCAACGCGGCCGCCGCGAACGCCCTGCTGAAGACCCTCGAGGAGCCGCCGCCCGCCACCTACTTCCTGCTCGCCAGCCACGCGGCGGGCTGGGTGCCGCGCACCATCCTCTCGCGCTGCCAGAAGGTCCGCTTCTCCCCGCTACCGGACTCGGCCTTGGCCGAAATCCTCCGCGCCCAAGACAAGGCCCTCGACCCGCGCCGCCTGCGCCTGGCCCAAGGCTCCGCGCGCCTCGCCCTGCTCTTGAGCGAGGCGCCCGAGGAATGGCCGGATTTGGAAAGGCTGTGGGGCGAAGCCGAGCCATTGGGCCTCGACGAGGCCTACGCCTTGGGCCAAAGCCTGAACGAGGCGGAGCGCCTGACGCCCTACCTCGAGAGCCTGCTGCTCGAATCCCACCGCCGCCTCTGCGCCGAGGCCTCCCCCGAGCGCCGCTTCGCGCTGCTGACCTTCGCGGAGAGAATCCTAGAGTTCCGCCGCGAAATGCGGCAGAATGCCAATCCCAAGCTGCATCTGCCGCGCCTGCTGATGTTTTTCAAAGAACCGCTCGAAAGCCGACTATGACCCGTTTCTACCTGACCACCGCCATCGACTACGTCAACTCCGTCCCCCACCTGGGCACCGCCTACGAGAAGATCGGCGCCGACGCCCTCGCCCGCTTCCAGCGCTTGGCGGGCCGCGAGGTGCACTTTCAGATGGGCAACGACGAGCACTCCACCAACGTGCTCAAGGCGGCCCGTGAGAAGGGCATGGACCCGAAGGCCTACTGCGACGAGATGCGCGGCAAGTTCACCGAGATCTGGAAAAAGCTGGGCATCAGCTACGACGACTTCATTCAGACCAGCGAGCCGCGGCATCACAAGGCCACGCAAAAGCTCTTCGACGCCATCTTGAAGACGGGCGACATCTACGAGGACCTCTACGAGGGCTGGTACTGCGAGTCCTGCGAGGCCTTCTATACCGAGAAGGACCTGGTCGAGGGCCTGTGTCCGCACCACAAGACAAAGCCGAAGTGGCTCAGCGAGAAGAATTTCTTCTTCAAGCTCTCCAAGTACCAGCAGCCGCTGCTCGACCACATCGCCGCGCACCCCGAGTTCATCGTGCCCGAGATCCGCCGCAACGAGATCGTCAGCCTGATCAAGGGAGGGCTGCAGAACGTCTCGGTCTCGCGCTCCGGCTTCGAGTGGGGGATCCCGCTGCCGAACGACGCGGGCCACGTGGTCTACGTCTGGTTCGACGCCCTGATCAACTACCTGACGGCGGTGGGCTACGCGGACGACCCGGCCCGCTTCGAAAAGTGGTGGCCGGCGGACCTTCACGTGATCGGCAAAGACATCACCCGCTTCCACTGCGTGATCTGGCCCGCCATGCTGATGAGCGCCGGCCTACCGCTGCCCAAGACGGTCTTCGGCCACGGCTTCGTGTATTTGAAGGGCGAGAAGATGAGCAAGAGCCTCGGCAACGTCGTCACCCCTCTGGACGTGGCCGACGTCTACGGCCCGGACGCCCTGCGCTACTACCTGCTGCGCGGCTCCAGCTTCGGCGCCGACGGCAACTTCACCTGGGAAGACTTCATCAAGCGCTACAACGCCGACCTGGCCAACGACCTGGGCAACGTCCTCAACCGCTCGATGGGGATGGCGAAGAAGTACTTCAACGGCCTACTCAAGCCCGGCGAGGCCGCGGAGGCCGACAAGCCGCTGATCCTGAAGGCCGGCGAGACCGGCAAGAAGGTGCGCCAGGCGATGGACTACCTGCAGGGCGATATCCAGTGCCACCTGGCCCTCGAGGCGATCTGGGACCTGATCGGCGCCGTCGACAAATACATCGACAGCAGCGCGCCCTGGACGCTCAAGAAGGAGGGCAAAGAGGCCCGCCTCGCGCAGGTGCTCTACAACGTCTTCAATTGCCTGAGGCTGATCGGCATGTGGGTCGCGCCCTTTATGCCCTTCACCGGCGAGAAGATCTACGCCCAGCTGCGGCTGCCCTTCCCCAAGACCTTCGCGGAGGGCGCGCCGTGGACGGCGATGCCGGCGGAGCACCAGCTGGGCGAGGCCGCTCCGCTCTTTCCCCGGATCGAAACCGAAGCCAAGTGAAGCGACATCCGCCGTTTCATCCTCGTGGCGTCCCTTCCCCCGCCCACTCATTTCCTTCGAAAATTCTGGATTGATAGGGAATCCTACCAGTAGTATAAGTAGCAATATGAAGCTAAGTATCTCCCTGCCCGAGGACATGGCGCGCGAAATCAAAGAAATCGCCAAGAAGTCCGAGCGCAACGTTTCCTGGTGGCTGCAAAAGGCCTGGTCCCTCTCCCGCACCCGCCTGTTGCGCGGCGACAAGCACCGCGAAGCCCAAAAGCGAGCCCTCAAAAAATTGGCCTCGCTTCAAGGCGCCCTGAAGGATGATTTCCCGGGCGAAGATTCCGTCTCCTTGAGCCGCCGCGCCTTTCAATCCAAAAAATAATGTATCTTTTTGACACCAATATCTTTCTGGAAATTTTATTAGGGCAGGGTCAGGCCGATGCCTGCCAAAGGGCGCTCGGCACGGTGGACGAGAATCACGAGGGATGGACCAGCTCCTTCTCCCTCCATGCCGTCGAGGCCATCGTCGGCGCAAAAGCCGGAAGGTGGAGTGTTTTGGAAAAATTCCTCTCCGCGCTCCAGGAACATCCCCATTTTTTCGTCTACACGACCACCCTCGAGGAAGAGCTCGACGTAGTTCGTCGCGTTCCCAAGCTTGGCCTGGACTTCGACGACGCCCTGCAGTTTTGGCTCGCGGATAAGAAGGGATGGAAGCTCATTACTTTGGACAAGGACTTCGCTAAGCTGTGTTCGAAAGGGGTCGATATCCTCGCGCCTTCGGATATCCCTTGACCGGGCTCAACGCCCGAAGCCGTGCCGATGCACCGGCGCCTCGCCCGTCGAGTCGACCACGTCGATCATGTGGCCGGACTGCTGCTCCCACTTCTGCAGGGCCTTCTCGAGGATGGGTTGGTTGAGCGACCAGAGCTCTTGATTCTCGCCTTCGAGCACCACCGTCGAGAAGAGGTGGTAGCTGATCGAAAAATTCTGGAAGCCCGTCTCGTCGGGACCGCCCCAGACGATGAAGCTGCAGGGCTCTTGGATCTGCAGGCGCACGGGATTGTCCGTCTGGAAGGAGGTGCGCAGGAAACCGACGATGTTGAGGTTGAGACGGAAGGTCCAGAGCGGCTCCTTGAGATTTTTCATCACCAGCATCAACTCGTCCAAGAAGGTCTGCTGGTCGAGGCCGGTCTTCTGGATGTGCTGGGTGGCGTCGTAGGTGATGATCTCCATCGAGTCGGGCATCACCAGGCCGAAGAAGGCGCGCAGGAAATTAAAAACCTGCTCGAAGAACCAGACATTGGTCTCCTCGGGGCTGAGCGCGGTGAAATTCATGTTGGAATTGAAGCCCCAGGCGCCCACCACCTGGTTGCGCTCCCAACTCGTCTCCAAGAACTCGTCGAAATTTTTCAGCATAGCGAATAAAACCCGTTGGCCAAACTCGGTTGTCGTAGCAAACCGTCGATTACCTTAGCAAAATTCCCCCCTCCGGCCCAGCGAACAAAGCGGGAAAATCCGGTCGCCAGCTGCGGAGGCCCGCACTAAACCATTAATTAAACCATTGATATTATTAAAATTTATCTAATCCATCCCAGGCCGGATTGGACTCGAGGGATGCGGACAATGTCCGAAGCGCCGCGCTCAGGGCCTCCTTGGAGACGAATTCAACCTTTAGGGTATAGGTCTTCCCCTCGAAATTCTGCGGCGGCACCACCCGGGCGCCGGCGGGCAGGTTCAGGCTCTTCGTCCAGGCCTCGAAGGCCAGCTCATGGGCGTGGCGCTGCGGGTGCAGACGCCGGTCGACCGCGTCGCGCAGGCGGCGTCCCAGCTCTTTCGAGTGCAGGTCCTTGGCGGAGACCTCGTCGAGCAGCTCGGCGAGCAAGGAGGCGGCGTCTTTGCCGGTCTTGGTCTTTAAGTCGGAGACTTGTTCGAGGAATTGCAGGGCCAGGTTGATGCCGATGGGCTTGTTTTGCAGCCATTCGCCCAGGGCCCGGGCTTCGGGAGGGGAGAAACGCTTGAGGCGTCGCTCGACGGTCTTGAGGTAATCGTCCATGGCCCCTATTTAAAGGAAGCCCGGAGCGATGCAAAGCGGGTTTCGGGATTACAGCGAGTAGAGGGTCCTGCGCAGGCGTTTCATCTCCTGCTTTTCGCGTTTACGGATGGAATCAGAGAAAAGATACAAACCAATGGCGGCCACGAGGGCGATGCTGATCATGACGGTAACTCCCTAAATACCCAAGCATTTCCCCATCCTCATCGTGATAGGTTATCGGCCGAACCGGGTCCAAGTTGCGTACAGAAGAAGGGCAGTTAAATATTGACAGCGGGCCGCCAAACCCCTAATCGGGGGCAGGCCCATGCGGAATAAGCCGGCGGAACAGCCCAATAAGTTCATGAAAGCCGCACTGGCCTTGGCTCGCCGGGCCGAGGCCGCCGGCGAGGTGCCGATCGGCGCGGTGGTGGTCAGCGAGGGAAAGATCGTCGGCCGGGGCTATAATCTTCGCGAGACTCGTCGGCGGCCCACGGCTCACGCCGAGCTCTTGGCGATCGAAGCGGCGGCCCGCAAGTTGGGGCGCTGGCGCCTGGAGGGCACGACTTTGTATGTGACCTTGGAGCCCTGCCTGATGTGTTGGGGCGCCATCGTCCTGGCCCGAATCCCGAAAGTGGTCTTCGGGGCCAGGGATCCCAAGGCGGGGGTCTGCGGGTCGATCTTGTCCTTGCAGGACGAGCGCCGCTTCAACCACCACCCCCAGGTCACCGGCGGAATGATGGAAGGGGAATGCGGCGCGATCTTGAGCGAGTTTTTTAAGCGGTTGAGGAAAGAGAAGAAGCGGGGTAAAAAGTAGGATTTTCTGAATCCCGAGTGCTTCCGCGCAATAATAATGGTCCCCCACACCTCAACCGCTGGGGGTTGAAGGGGGAGCGCGGAGCAAGCTCGGAGGGAAGAATATTAGACTATCGCGCGGTTTGCCTGGCCACAACGTGGCCAGTTTCCCCGCTTGCTCCCCCTGGGCTTTAGCGAGCCCGGACTTGCTCCGGGCTCGCGAATAGGAGAGGTGACCGAGTGGTTGAAGGTGCTCGCCTCGAAAGCGAGTGTACCTTAACGGGTACCGTGGGTTCGAATCCCACCCTCTCCGCAGGAAAAATTGGCATTTTGAATTAAGGAAAAAAATAAATCCTCTACCTTACCGGTGGGGGTGAGGGGGGAGGCGGAACCGCCCCCCGGGCTTTAGCCGACCCGAATTTACTTCGGGTCGGCGAATGGAGAGGTGACCGAGTGGTTGAAGGTGCACGCCTGGAACGCGTGTGTGCGGGAAACCGTACCGTGGGTTCGAATCCCACCCTCTCCGCCATTTTATTATTATCTTAACGGCGGGCGCCCATGGCGATTCCTTCGACTTCGTGCTCCCAGCGCAGCTCCCGGTCGAAGAGTTCCCGCTCCAAGGCGCACATTTCGCAGACCTCCATCGATGATTCGGCTTGCCAAGAAAGCGGATCCCCGCAACCCGCGCAGACACCGGCCTCCGTGCCTTCCGGCAATTCGCGGGTGCTATCCTTGTCGACCAGAAATTTCACCGCCTCCGCGACCACGCCCGGATCGCGCAAGATGCGCCGGTGGCCCAAACCCTCGGTCATCGTGAGACGGCCGTTCGGAACCGAATGCGCGACCGCCGCTCCGTCGTACCAAAGGACCTCCGCATCGGCGCGGTCGTGGATCACCAGCAGCGGCATGCGGACGGCTGGACCCAAGACCCGCGTGTTGAGCCGGTCGAAACGGACGTGCAGGCGTCGCTCGGCACGGCGCCGCATCGCCTCCACCACCTTCCGCGGCAGTCTCAGCATCCGGCCGAAGCGGTAGACCCATTCCAAGGCGTCCGCCGGCGGGGCCACATACACAGCCCGGCCCACCGCCAGGCCCTGGGCGATCGCCAGCGAGGCCGCGGCCCCGCCCATCGAATGCGTGACGAGGACCTCGACCGGTCCCAACTTCCCGGCCACCGCGCTTAAGGACGCCGCAAACTCCGGCAATGAGCTGGTTCTTCCCTCGGAATGGCCGTGCGCCGGCGCGTCAAAGGCCACGACCGAATAGCCCGCCCCGCGGAGCGGTTCCACGAAGGGCAGCATCTGCGCCGCGCTGCCGCCCCAACCGTGAACCAACAATGCCGTCGGCCCATCGCCCCAGCGCCAAGCGACGACCCGCCGTCCGCCAAGCTCAAATTGGTAGCGCCGCGCCGAGGCGAGCATCCTTGCCTCCCCTTCCGACTCGGGACGCCGAGGCACCGAGAAGAACAGTCGCTCGGCCAGGGCCGCCGCTAGGCCGGTGGAAATACGGGCCAAGCCCGCCAAAAAAATTCGGTAGAATTGCGGGATTAACAATCGAACGTTCGTGCTATTTTTTGAGCGCATAACGGGCTCCTTTCCAGCCGCTCCGGCGGCTTAAGCCTTGGCTCGTTGCATCAGGGATTCAAAGGCGGTCTCCGCCCGGCGGTCGGCCTTCGGGTCGTTCAGCAGCCGGACGGAATAATGATAGGCCAGCATCAGACCGTAGAGTTCGTAGACGAATTGCTCCGGATCGACCCGGTTGTTGAAATGCCCCTCGGCGATCGCGCTGCGCACGATCCCGGCCAGGGTCTCAAGCCAATCCTTCTGCTGGCTCACCAGCAGGTCGCGGGCGGGGCCGGGGCGGTCGTCCAGCTCGGTCGCGGCCGCGACGAAAAAACACCCGCCCGCCATGCTGCTTTCCTTGGGCCAACGCCGCCAGCGATCGAAGATCGCCCGCAGCCGGGGCTCGCCGCGTGGGGCCTTGAGCGCCGGGCGGATCACTGTCTCGGTGAAGCGCTCGGCCGCGTGCTCCAACACCTTGACCTGGAGGCCTTGCAGGGACTTGAAATGCGCGAAGAGCCCGCTCTTGGAGAGGTCGAGGTCCTCCGCCAGCCGGCCGAAGCTCAGGCCCTCCAAGCCGACTTGGCTGGCCATGGCCGTCGCGTGTTCCAGGATCATCTGTCGGGTCATGTCGCCTTTTTGGATCATAGCTTATTTTTTAGCACGATCGTTCTATTTTTCCAGAGATAAAAATCCCGCTGGGGAGAAGCTGTCAGAAATCGAACCCAATTCCTCAAGAGTGGGAAGGACTTAGCCCAAAAAACCCACTACGGATTTTTTTCGACAACCCCGCCGCGGGGCCGCCGAAAATCTCCCCGCTCGGGAAGCCCTGGAGGGGCCATGGCCGATTTCCCGCTCGCGACCGCCAGCTTAAAAAAAATCAGCACCGGCAACCGGGCGCTCCGCTCCGCCCAAGCCAAGGACCTCGGAACCGCCCAGTCCCCGTTCCTCGCTCCTCCGCCCGCATCCGGAACCACCGCGCCGCCGCCCATCGCCCCTCCTCCGCCCTCGTCTCCATTACCTGCCGCCTCCTTTTCCCGTCCGCATGCGGCGCCGCAGGAATGGGCGCCGCCGCGCCCCGCCCGGCAGTTCAGCTTCGGTCACCCGAGCTTCGCGCCCGAATGGGGCCGCGTCACCCGCGGCTTCGACGCGACGCCGGAGCGGCGCGAGTGGCAGGCCGAGCAGATCCTGCGCCGCCTCGGCCACTGGCCGCCGCCCGAGGGCGAGGTCTACGTCATCCAGATCGACCAGGACAGCCCGCCGCCCCCGCCCCCGGCGCCGAAGCCCGGCCTGCCCGCCGCGGAGCATCGCGCGCAAACCGAGGCGCGGCGGCGCGCGATCGAGGCGCTCAACGCCTACCTCACCGCCTTCACGGGGCAGACCGTCGCGTTTCGCGCGGAGCGGCGGGACGGTCGTCTGAAACTGACGGAGTTGAATCCCAACGGCCCGCTGCGCTCCGCCTCGCACCCGGGGCAACTGGACCCGGCGGGGCAGGCCAGCTGCAACGGCATGATTTGCGGCATGGCCTGGCTGCGCAGCGGAATTTATCCCTACAAGACGGGCCTGTCGGGGGTCTTCAATCCGGTGCAGGATTCGTTGATGGACGTGGCGCGGGACATGAATTTCGACGGGGCCGTCGATCGCCGGGAGTCGGCGTTATCCGCCCGGGCCCACGGCTTCGCGATCCAGATTCACGCCGGCTTTCCCGGCTCGCCGCGGAGCGTGGGCTGCCAGACCATGCCCCCGCCGGACTTCGCGGCCTTGCAGAAGATCGTCGCCGACACCGGCGCGCCGACATTTTCCTACGCGCTGGTCCGGCGTCCCAACGAGATATTCGGCGCCCAGGATTGGTGAGGCGTCCCCTCTCGGACGATGCGATGCGCCCGAATGTCGACACCGTCAGGGACGAAGCTTCTCGAGCAGGCTGACCAAGTCGTCGGCGTGCTCCTCTTCCATCGCCAGAATTCCCTCCAGCATGCGCCGGGTCGTGGGGTCGTCGTTGCCCAGGTAGGCGATCATCTCGCGGTAGCTGTCGATCGCCACGCGCTCGGCGACCAAGTCTTCCTTGATCATGTCCACCAGGGAATCGCCCTCGACGTACTCGGCATGGCTGCGGGTGAGCAGCCCCTCGGGGGAGAAATTGGGCTCGCCGCCCAGTTGGACGATGCGCGCGGCAATCTCGTCGGCGTGGCCCTGCTCTTCGACGGCGTGCTGCATGAACTCGGCGGCGACCGACTGGGCGTTGATGCCGGCCGCCATGAAGTGGTGGCGGCGGTAGCGCAGGACGCAGACGATCTCGGTGGCCAGTGCCTCGTTGAGGATCTTCACGACGATTTTGCGGTCGGCCCGGTAGCCGGGGGTGACGGCGCCCTCCGCGATGTGCTGGCGGGCGCGTTTTCGAAGGGTTTTGACGTCGGTCAAGAAGGGCTTTGCCATGCTTGCTCCAGGATCTTAAGGTTGAGAGTGGTCGTTGCGGGACAAAGTGTCCGGCAAGGGCGACAGGATTTCAATCATTTTTCATTTTACGGCAAATGGGGCCGAAGCCCTTCCTCAAAAATTCCGCAAAAACTTCCGGGCCGACGGGCGGCTAGGAGAGCCGCTTGTGGAATTTCAAGATGCTCAGGGTGAGGACCACGACCGCCATCAAGGCGAGGACCCCGACCTCGGGCCAGAGGTCCGCGAGGTGCAGCCCCTTGAGGGTGATTCCCCGGATGATCCGCAGGAAGAAGGTCAGCGGGATGATGTTGCCCAGCAGATAGATGGGCTCGGGCATCGTCTCGCGGGGGAAGAAAAACCCGGAGAGCAGGATCGAGGGCGCCGCGAAGAACATGATCATCTGCGAGGCCTGCATCTGGTTCTCGGCGACGGTGGAGGCAAGCAGGCCCAAGCCCAAGCACACCATCAGGTAGAGCCCCGTCAGCCCGAAGAGCAGCAAGGGGCTGCCCCGGAGCGGTAAGGCGAAGAGGAAGCGGGCCGTCGACAGGACGGTCACGGCGATGAAGAGGCCGATCAACATGTAGGGAATGAGCTTGCCGAGGATCAGCTCGTAGGAACGGATGGGCGTCACCAGGAGCTGCTCGAGGTTGCCGCGCTC
This sequence comes from Deltaproteobacteria bacterium PRO3, assembly GCA_030263375.1. Taxonomy (NCBI): domain Bacteria; class Deltaproteobacteria; species Deltaproteobacteria bacterium PRO3. Next base: position 7,720 of record SZOV01000045.1, on the reverse strand, counting down.
CTTCTCCCGCACAACGGCGGAGCTCGTGATCATGGGGATAAGCAGCATGAGCAGGAGCCCCACCACCCCCGGCACCAGGAAATACGAGCTCTTCAGGTCGGGGTTATACCAAAGCCGCGGCCGGAACTCGACCGGGGTCACTGTGGCCCCGATCATGCCCTCGCGCTGCATGAAATCGTTCACGATCGCGACGCTGGTGTTGAGCGCCGTGTTGGCCGGGTTGGAGTCGGTGCCGTCGATCAGCAGCTGGAGCTGCGCCCCCGTCCCGGCCAGGAGGTTCCGCGTGAAATCCGGCGGGATGTGCAGGCCGGCCTTCGCCTTGCCCCGGTCCAGCGCCACCCGCACCTCGTGATCGGACTTCGCGATCCAGTCGACGTCGAAATAGGAGGATTGCTCCAGGGCCTGGACGAGGCGCCGGCTCAGGGAAGTCTGGTCCTCGTCGTAGAGAATGGTGCTCAGGTGCTTGACGTCGGTATTGATCCCGTATCCGTAGATCATCAATTGCATGACGGGCATGAAGATGATCAGGCCTAGGGTCTTCGGATCCCGAATCAATTGAATGAATTCCTTCCAGATGATCGCGCGAATTCTATGCATCGCCGCCCTCCGACAGGGTAGCGAACACGTCCTCAAGGGCGGCCTCGATCGGGCGGATCGCCAGGATCTCCACGCCCTCGCGCGCGGCGGCCTTCCGCAGCGCGCGGGTCGCGGCCTCCGCGTCCGCCACGTTGAGATGCAGGGTCGTGCCGTAGGCCGTGAGCCCCGTGACGCCCGGGATCTCGCCGAAGACCTGCGAGGCCTTCAGCAGCGGACGGCATTCGACCTCGAGGACCTGGCCGGGATTGTTCATTTTCAGCTCTTGGGGATTGCCGACCTTGAGCAGCTTGCCCAGGCTGATGAAGGCAATCTGGTTGCAGCGCTCGGCTTCCTCCATGTAGTGAGTGGTCACGAAGAGGGCGACGCCCTGGTCGGCGAGTCCGTAGAGCACCTCCCACAGGGCGCGGCGGGACATCGGGTCCACGCCAGCGGTGGGCTCGTCGAGAAAGAGGATCTTCGGCTCGTGCAAAATGGCCGTCGCCACCGCCACGCGCTGCTTCCACCCGCCGGAGAGGTTCCCCGTCAGCATGTCGGCGTAGCGGTGGAGGCCGGCGAAATCCATCACCGCCTGGATGCGACGCTGCAGTCGCTCCGAGCGCAGCCCGTAGATGCGGCCGTAGAACTTGAGGTTCTCCAGCACCGTCAGGTCGCTGTAGAGGCTGAAGCGCTGCGAGACGTAACCGATCGCGGTCTTGACGCTCTCGGGATCCTCGTTGACGTCGAAGCCTCCCACCGTCGCCGTGCCCGAGGTCGGCGCGAGGATGCCGCAGAGCATGCGGATGGTGGTGCTCTTGCCCGAGCCGTTGGAGCCGAGGAAGCCGAAGATCTCCCCGTAGGCGATCGAGAAGCTGATCCGGTCGACCGCGGTGAGCTTGCCGAACTTACGGGTGAGATCCTTCACCTCGATGGCGGGGGCGCTCATGGGGCCCCTTCCGCGCGCAAGGGCAGCGCGACGTCGGCGGCGACCCCGGGGCGCAGGTAGGGCTCAACCTCGTCTAAGGTCACCTTGACGGCGAAGGTTTGCGTCACCCGTTCCTCGGGGGTCTGGACGTTACGGGGGGTGAATTCCGCGGCCGGAGAAATGAAGGTGACCTTTCCCTTGAACTCGCGCTTCAGGCCGTCGAAACGCAGGCGGGCCTCCTGGCCCAGGCTCAATCGGTTGACATAGCCCTCGGGGACGTAAATGCGCACCCACAGCCTCGACCGGTCGCCGATCACCAGGACCGGCGAATTGCTCGAAACCACCTCGCCGGTCTCGTGGACCTTGGTCAGCACCACGCCGTCCACCGGAGCGACCAGGCGCTGGTCCTCCATCGCCAATTCGGCCTGCTCGACCGCCTGTTGGTTGCCGCCGCCCCGGGCAAGCAGCGCGACCTGCCGCTCGTAGTCGCGGCGGGCCTGCTCGAAGCGATCGAGGGAGGCCAGGAGCTGGCCCCGCTTCACCGCGTCACCTTCGTCGACCAAAAGCTGCGCGAGGCGGCCCGGCACCGGCATGCCCACCTCGTGCTCCGTCATCTCCAGGGTTCCGGACAACTCCAACAAGGAATCGTCGCCGGAGCGCTTGCAGGCCGAAAGGGCCAAGCACAGGGCCAAACCTGCGATCGCGAGGTGAAATCGTCTCATGGTCGCTCCATCTCCTCCAGCCAAGGGCCCATGCGCCCGAGCCGGTATTGCAGGTTCACCCAGGCCAAGCGGTAGGTGGCCAAGGCCTCGCTGGATTGATCCTTCGCGGAGGCCCAAGTCGCCTGGGCCTCGATCACCTCCAGGTCGCTGCCCAGGCCGATCCCCCGCCGCTCCCGGGCCAGACCCAGGCCCTGCGCGGCCTTGGCGAGGTCGGCCTGCGCCGCACGATAGCCCTCCTCGGCCTGGCGCAGGGCGACGAGGGCGCTCTTGGCCTCGGCGAGGCGGTCGCGGCGGGTCTGCTCGAGTTGGGCCTCGCTCTCCCGAATCTTCGAGCTGGCCTCCTGGACGCGGGCCTTGCGCAGGCCGCCTTGATAGATGGGGATCGAGAGCTGCCCGCCGAAGGAATAGGTATCCGTCACGTTGCCCGGATCCGGGCCGCTGGCGCCCACGTCCGCGCTGGCGCCGAGCTTGGGATAATATTCGGCGACCTCCTGGCGGCGCTGCTGGACCTGGGTCTCGACCTGACGCTGCGCCACGAGGACGTCGGGATGCGAGGCCAAGAGGGAGTCCAGCTCGCCGTCTTGGGGCGGCTTCCGCCGCAGCCAGGGATCCCGCGTCGTGAAGCTCAGCGGCTGATCGACGGGCAACCCCAGGGCCGCGGCCAAATCCAGGCGCCGCTCCTCGGCCTCTGCCCGGACGCGCGCGACGAGGCTGCGGCTGTCGGCCAGGGACGCGCGGGCGCCGGTGACGTCGAAGTCCGAACCCAACCCGAGCCGAAGCTGCGAGTCCGCGATGCCGAGCCGCGCCCCGTCGCGCTTTTGCAGGTATTGGGCGTACTCGACCGCTTCCTGGGCGCGCTGGGCCTCGAGATAAAGGTTGGCCACCAGGACCAGCGCGTCGGCCTCGGCCTTTTCCTGTTCCGCTGCCGAGAGCCTTTGCCCGCTGCGCGCGGCATCCAAGCGGCGGAACAGGGTCAAGTCGAAGAGGGTTTGCTGCAATTTCAGCCGGGCGTCGAAGACGTTGAAGGGCGGCGGGGTCAGGTCGAAACCCGGCGTGCCGGGATCGATGCCGAAGGCCTCGAGATTGACGGTCTTGCGGTACTGCGAGACGGCGGCGTCGAAGCTCGGATAGAGGCCCGACTTGACCTGGGCGATCCTGGCCAAGGCCTGGCGCACCCGTTCTTGGGAGACCAGCACCTGCACGTGGCGCTCCCGCGCGAGCCTCAGGGCTTCGGAAAGGCTCAAGGCCCGGGGTACGACCGCCGGCTCCGCCCGCGCGAAAGAGGCCAAGGCGAGCCCTAGCAGGCCGCAAAGCAGGATCCGAAGGTGAGGAAGGGGCATCCCTTGGGGGCATAAGGAGGAAAGCCCGAATTGTCAATCCGACAGGGAGCAGGCCCTCGGCGCCCCGGAATCCTTTTGACTCGAGAAAGGGGACGTTGCAGAATATGCCCTCCACCCCAAATATTCATCGCGAGGACGCCCTTCGGTCCCCCAGGAGGTTCCCGGCCATGAAACCCAAACTATTTTCCCTGCTCTTCACCGCCATCCTCTCACAAATCGCCTTCAGTCCCTCGCTGGGGGCCTCGACGATCACCGTCAACACCGAGGCGGACATCATCGACACGCCCGAGTGCACGCTCCGCGAGGCGATCGCCTCGGTCAACAACGGCGGCGCCCTGGGCGGCTGCCAGGCGGTCGGGGACGGAGTTCCGGATACGGTTGTACTTCCCGCGGGCAATTACGTCTTATCGCTGCCCGGCACCGATGAAGATAATTGCGGTAACGGCGATCTGGACGTTCTCGCCAACCTCACGCTGAACGGGGCCGGCTCCGGCAATACCAGCATTAGCGCCGAGGGCTTAAAACCCGATACTCCGGAACGCGTCTTCGACATCAATCCCTTCGGCAACTCGGATATCTCCGTGACCTTCAACGGAGTCACGATCCGCGACGGAGACGACTTCGTCGGCGGCGGCATCCAAATCTTGGGCGAGCAATCGAATCTCATTTCCTTCGTCAAGGCGGGCAGTTTCGGCTCGACCGTCTCAGTCGTCTTAAACGACGTCGTCGTCACCGAAAACATGGCTTTTATCGAGGGCGGCGGCGTCAACAACTTCGGGGCGGATCTCACGCTCAACAATTCCCAGGTCACGCAGAACCAGGCCGAAAATTTTACCGGCGGCGGCATCTCCCATCAAGGCGGCTGCTTCAAGTGCGTCGACGCGGCGCTGCTCGTCGTCAATTCCGGTGGCCTCCTGACCTTGCAAAACACGACGATCTCCGGCAACAGCGCCGTGGCCGGCGGCGGCGTCTACAACGAGGCCGAGCTGGTCATGGATTCCAGCACGGTCAGCGGCAACACCGCCGGCAACGACGGCGGCGGCATCTATGGCGGTTTCGGCTCCCTGGCCCTGATCACCAACTCCACCGTCAGCGGCAACCAGGCCCTCGGCGAGAACATTTCCACTATCGTCCTGTCGGACATGAAGCTGGGCTTCTTCCCCAACGACGGTGCCGGCGGCGGTATCTACCAAATCTTGGGCGCCTTGGCCCTGGTCAACAGCACGGTCAGCGGCAACAGTGCCGGCAGCCTGGGCGGCGGCCTGTTCTTCATCACCAACTTTCCCAACCTCCAGGCGGGCGAGGGCCTCGCCCAGGGCAACGGCGTCGACTTGGGGCTCTTCAACGTCACGATGGCACGCAACACCGCGGGCGACGCCGGCGGCGGCGTCCTGCTGTTCGAGGTGGACTTCAACGGCGATCTGACGGCCGGCGCCACGGGTTTCCAAAGCGTCGTCGCCAATTCCTTGATCGCCGCCAACACCGCGGGCGCCGGAGCGGATTGCGTGGGCGCCTTCGGATCCCAGGGCTACAACCTGATAGGCCAGGTCGACGACAACTGCGTCGGCTTCGCCGCGACCGGCGATCAGACCGGCAGTCCTTCGACCCCGCTCGATCCCCGGATCGGCGACCTGCAAAACAACGGAGGGCCCACGCAGACCCACGGCCTGCTGCAGGGCAGCCCCGCCATCGACACCGCCAATCCGGACGGCTGCCTCGACGAGGACGGCCTCCCCTTGACCCGCGACCAGCGCAACCTCGTCCGACCCGTCAACGCCACCGGCCTGGCCGCCGCCATCTGCGACATCGGCGCCTATGAGGTCGGCGGCGCGGTGCTGCGCGTGGTCAAGAGCGACGACACCGGCGGCCAATCCGTCGCCCTCGGCGAGACTTTCACCTACACGATCACGGTCACCAACGAGGGCCCCAACCTCGCGACCGACGTGCAGCTGAGCGATCCCCTGCCCGGCCAGGTGGACTTCCTCGGCCCGATCACCGCCAGCCAAGGCAGCTGCAACAATGCGGGTGACGTCGTCACCTGCGCCCTCGGCGAGATTCCGGTGGGCGCCACCGTCACGGTGAGCTTCGCGGTGACGGCGGTCAGTCCCAGCACCACGGTCGTCAATACCGTGACCGTCACCACCTCCACCAAGGAGTTCGAAAATACCGGCACCTTCACGGCCACGGTCACCACCAACCTGGGTGGCGGCCTGCTGGAAGGCGCCGGCTGCGCTCTGTCGCTCGACGTCGCGGGCTCCGTGCAGACGCTGAGCGCCATGTTGCCCTTGGCCCTCGCCTTAGCCCTGGCTGCGCTGCGCCGCCTCTCGCGCCGCGAGTAGGGCCAGCTCCACTCTTGCCTTTCCCGGCCGCCGGACACCCGGCGGCCTTTTTTTTGCTGGCTGGCGATAATGGGAAAAATGCTCTAGGAAGGATCCATGTCCGCCGTGGTCCTATTCGACGGGGTCTGCAACCTCTGCAACGCCAGCGTGGCCTTCATCCTGCGCCGGGATCGAAGGGCCTATTTCCGCTTCGCCTCCCTGCAATCCGAGACCGCGAAGCAGCTGCTGCAAGGCCACTCGCTGGAGGCGGGTCTCGATTCCATCGTCCTGGTGGAAGACGGCGAATGCTTCACCAAATCCACCGCGGCCCTGCGCATCGCCCGACGCCTTGGCGGCCTCTGGCCCCTGCTCTACGCCTTCATGCTCCTCCCCCGCTGGATTCGGGATCCGATCTACGATTGGGTCGCCCGCAACCGCTACCGTTGGTTCGGACGCCGCGAAAGCTGCATGGTCCCCGCGCCGGAATGGAAAGACCGCTTCCTGGACAGCGCCTTCGCCGGAGGTGCTAACCCCCCAGCTTCCCGAAATTAAGGGCTTCCAGGCTCCACCCCGCATTTCGCATTTTTAATAATTATCTAGTAATTTCATATATTTAAAAATTGAAATGCTTGGCATTGGCTTTGCTTTTCTTTTTCCCAGAAGGCACGGGGGGCACGCATTTCATCCCACCTCGAGACGGTTCTTCGAACCGCTGCCTGCAAACCGACGCACTCCTTTAAAAGCCGAAAGGGCTGAGGCAATGGACACGCGGGAAATCCAAGAGAAGACAGTCGAAGCCAAGGGCGGCGCGTTTTTCTACGAGCAGTGGAAGCGCCTGCGGGTCTCCGCCGACGCGGCCCCCGCGCCGGCCGAAGCGCCGGCATGCCCGGCGGATTCCGAATTTTCGTCTCGAAACCCGAATGTCGCCGCCGAGGCCAAACGCCCGGGCGGCGTCTGGTCCGCGCAGCAGTCCTGGAACCAAGGCCTGCCGGCCGAGCGCCACCTGCGCGCCGTGCAAACGGATCCTGCCGAGGCCGCGAAGAAATCCCTCGATCGCTACAAGCAGCGCCTCCAAGAATACCGCGACTGCCAGTCCGCGCGGCTGGCCTTGCTGGAGCAGAGCGAGACCGCCGACACGCCCGCAGCCAAGGCCAAAGCACAACAGGGCCTGAAGGTCTTGGAGGGTCGCCTGGACTTTTTGGAGAAAGAGCTGCGCAATGGCTACCGCCGCACCAAGGCGGCGATGCAGGAAATCCGCCAGGCGTCCTAAAGACCGGCCGGCTCGAAAAACTCATCGGACAATTCGACGCTTTCGATTAGACTAGGGCAGTCGCCCCCGCGGCGAAGCCCATGTCGGAAACGAACGCCCATCCCGTTGTGCTTCGGGCCCAGGACCTCACCAAGGTCTACGCCATGGGCGAGGTGTCGGTGCAGGCCCTACGAGGGGTCAGCCTGGATCTCACCGAAGGGGAATTCGTCGTCCTGCTGGGGCCCTCGGGCGGGGGCAAGTCCACCCTGCTCAATATCCTGGGCGGCCTCGACACGCCCAGCTCCGGTGAGCTTTGGTACCGCGACCATCACTTGAGCGCCGCGGATGAGGCGGGCCTCACCCGCTACCGGCGAGAGCATGTCGGCTTCGTCTTCCAATTTTACAACCTCATCCCCAGCCTGACCGCGCTGGAGAACGTCCGCCTCGTCACGGACATCGCCGAGCGCCCGATGGAGGCCCTCGAGGCCTTGAGGCTGGTCGGGCTGGAGCCGCGCCGCGACCACTTCCCCTCCCAGCTTTCCGGCGGCGAGCAGCAACGCGTCGCCGTCGCCCGAGCCATCGCCAAGCGCCCC
>SZOV01000044.1 GCA_030263375.1 Deltaproteobacteria bacterium PRO3 | reverse complement strand
GGACAAATTATTGAACGAGGCTCAAGGCATTGTTTGGGATGACGCGCCGTTTATCTTTATGTACGTCCCCAAAGAAGTGCTGGGCATCAGCAATGACCTCAAAGGTTTCACTTCCCGGCCCGACGAATTCTTCTTCTTCAATCAGGCATTTCTGGCTAAGTAGTTTATTGGTTTTGCTCGTTTGCTCGTTTTTGCTCGTTCCCAAACTAAGTTTGGGAACGAGCAAGGAAGTTTGGGAACGAGCAAGGAACTTGTTGGAACTGAGGCAATTCCAGAAAAGATATTTGGGAAAACTACTGGGGCGCACCCTCACCCCGTCGCTGGCGCGACTCCCCTCTCCGAGTGGGAGAGGGGGTGGGGGCTAATCCAATAAAGTCTTCTGTTTCTGCACTGAGGCGCGTTCAAATTCCCTCAGTTCCCTCAGTAATTTTTCTCCGACGCAAGTGCTATGAGCACCGACTATTTTCTTCGCCGCGTACTGCAAGCCATCCCCTTGTTATTTCTGGCCTCGCTGGTCGTCTTTATGTTGATCCACATCACCCCCGGCGACCCGGTGCGCCTGATGCTGGGCGAGCAGGCCTCGAATGAGCAGGTGGCGGCGGTGCGGGCGCAGATGGGGCTGGATCGCTCTTTGCTGGAGCAGTATGTGCGCTTTTTGGGCCGGGCGCTGCAAGGCGATTTGGGCACGTCTATTCGCGCCATCCGGCCCACCACCGACCTGATCCTGCTGGCCCTACCCGCCACCGCGCAACTGGCCGCCACCGCCCTGGTGCTGGCCGTCATCATTGGGATTCCGGTCGGCATTGTGGCGGCGCTGAAGCAAGGCAGTTGGTTTGATAACCTGGTGCTTTTTCTGGCCTTGCTGGGCCAGTCGGTGCCCAGCTTTTGGTTGGGGCTGACCCTCATCTCCTTTGTGGCGCTGCGCTGGCGGCTGCTGCCCACCGATCGCAAGGGCGCAGTCTCCATGGACGTGGCCTTCAAGCTCGAAGGCTACACCACCGAGGTCACGGTGCCGGCAGATTCTCCCGCGGCCGACATCACCGTGAAGGCGCTCGAGGATCTCGGCGAGCTCGTGGCGCTTGGAGATCTGGCGGCTGATCTCGGCGAAGCGGTGGAAGCGGCGGTCGTCGCGGGCAATTGCCTCGGCCGGGACCGGCGCCGCGGCGGAGGCGCTTGGGCGGGGGGCGGGGGCCTCGACGGCGGCGCCCAAGGCCTCGTCCAGGCTTTGCACTTTGCGGTTTTTCTCGAAGTCCATTTTCATTTCCTCCGGCAGTCGGTTTCGTATTTCGGAAAATTCCAAAAGGCAGCGGCCTTGAAGTTTTCTTGCGGTCTCGGCGAGCCCCTTGCGCCCCGCGGCGATGGCGAGCAGATGAAAGAGCTCGGCCCTCGCCTCGGGGACCTCCAATTCGGCGATTCCGCGGAGCAAGGTCTTCCAGGCCTCGGCCTCCGGCGGCGGTTCGAGGCCCGCGAAGACCTGATCCAGCGCGCGCGCCTGGACCGCCAACAAGGGCGAGGCCGAGGCCTCGGCGCGTACGCGGAGCTCCGGCCAATGTTCCGGCGGCGGACCGCCGGCCTGCCGCAGCGCCCGGCAACGCGCCAGCGCCCATTCGGTCTCCCAGCGCGCCAACGGGTTTCGCGAGGCGGCCGCCTCGCGAAGGGACGCTTGCAGGAAGGCCTCCGCCGCCTCGAAGCGGAAGTCGAGCAGGGCCCTTTCGCCCAGGCGCAGGTCCAGTTCGCTCTCCTGGCCGAGGGCTTGGATGGAATTCCGCGCGGCCTCAAGCTCGGCGAAGAGGCGCTCGGCCGCGTCCCCTTGTCCGGTACGAACTAAGAAGTTCGCCCGGAAGAATTTCGCCAGGAGGCGGTCCGTTGCGTTACCGAGGGCGGAGAGGATCGCTTCCGCCTCCTCCATTCGCAAATACGCCGTCGTGTATTCGGAGGCCTCGAGGGAGATCAGCGCTGCGTTCAGCCGGTAGCGCGCCCACTGCAGGACGCTCCCGCTACGCTCGCAGGCCTCCAGGGCCGAGGCGATGTCGGCCTCAGCCTCCCGCAGGGCCCCGCATTCGCGATGCAACATCGCGCGCCACTGCAGGGCCACGGCCTCGGCCTGGGCGTTGCTCGCGCGCCGATAGTTTTCCAGCGCTCGCTCCAGGTGGGCCCCTGAGGCGGCATAGTCCAGCCGGGCCCGCGCCATTTCCGCCAGGCGCTGTTCGGTCTCGCCGCGCAGCATCGTGTCGGCGTCGGCCAAGCGCAGCGCGGTCTCCAGGTGACGGGCGGCGGCATCGTAGTCGCCGCTCTCCTGCGCCAAGGCCGCGAGGAAGTTGTGCGCGCGCGCCTGATAGGGGCGGTGCGGCGCGTGCCGCTCGGCGTCGGCGATCTCCAGGCAGGCCAGAAACCGCTCTTGTGCCTCTGGCTTCCGCTCCATGCTGAACAGGACCAGGCCGGTGTAAAAACAATGCTTGGCCTTCTGCAGGCGGGTCGCGTCGTCGGGACGATCCCGGATCCATTGGTCGTAGGCCGCGAGGGCCTCGTTCATCCGGCCCAAGCGGTAGAGGAGGGGCGCGAGCTTGCCCTGGATCAGGTAGCGCTGCTCGCCCGTGCGCGCGAGCGGCCAGAGGCGGCCGTAGAGCTCGACCGCCGCCGCTTCGTCGCCTTGCTGAGCTAGGACATCCGTTGCCGGAAAGCCCCAAGCCAGGGCCGCGTCGAGATCCTGCGCGCCGAGGGCCTGGCGGGCGATCGCCGGCGCCTCGGGAAGGGTCCGGGGCTCGTTGCCGGCGAGGCGCAGCAAGAGGCGCAGCCTGCGCCGGTGGGCTTGAAGGCGAAACGCCTCGGGCAGCTGCTCGAGCAGGGTCTCCCGCAGCGAGGCCTGTTGCAGGCGGGGCAGCGCCTCGCGGCCCTCTTTTAATAATCCCCGCTGCGTCAACTCCAGGCGCGCGTCGGCGAGCGCCGCTTCGCCGCCCTCCCATTCGGCAGCCGTTTCTTCCCAGGACGGCGGGAGCGGGTCGGCTGTCACCAGCGCCAAGAGCTGGGCGCCCTTATCCGAGAGTCGAGCCAACTTGAGTCGCGTCGCCTCCGCGAGGCTGCGCGGGAGCGCTTGGTTCTCGGCGCCCGGGCGCAGGGCGGCGCGCAGCGATTCCAAAAGCAAGAGCGGGTTGCCGCCGGAGTCCTCGACCAGTCGCCGTCGCTGGGGCGCTTGCAGGCGGCCCTCGAGATCGGCGGCGGCCAATAATTGCAGGGACACCTCTTCGGAGAGAGGAGGCAGTCTGAGCGGCGCCGTCTCGGACCTTCCCTCGGCCTCGTCCGCCAACTCCGGCGCCGCGTCCGAATCGAACTCGAGGACGCAGCGCAGGCGCGGCGCGCGGCGGCGGAGGATTTTTAAAAAGGCCGCCAACTCCTGGCGCTCCTCCGGAGGCCAAAGGTGGAGGTCGGGGACGAGAATCATGGCTGCATCTTCGGCGAGCCGTTTCCACTCCGCCTCACCCAGCTCCAGCCAATGTCCCGCGTCGAGCGAGCCCTCTGGGAAGAAACCTCTCCACCAGTCTCGCTTCGTTCCCAAAGCGACGCTGCGCAGGGCCAGGCCGTCGAGCTGCGCCTTCCACTTCACCTCGCGGATGAAGCGGCTGCGGCCGATGCCCGCGGGGCCGCGGAGGCGGACCTCGCCGCGGGATTTCCAAAAGCTTTTCCATTCGCCCTCGCGGCCGAGGAAGGGAAGGGCCTCCAGCATCGCCGGCTCGCTGCCCGGATCGGGGAGCGGGAGCGGCTGAGGCAGGTGCTGGTTGAGGTATTTCAGCCCGCTCAGGGCCGAGCCCGGCCGGCGCGAGGGCTGGGGTTCTAGGCAGCGTTGGATCCAGCGGCAAAAATAGTCGGGGAGGTCGGGGCGGAGCTTTTCCAAGGGCTCGGGCGCCCGGCGGAAATCCGGCAGGCCGGTCCCTGAGGCGCGATAAGGGAGCTTTCCGGTCAGGGCCTCGTAACAGGCTACGCCCGCGGCAAAGAGGTCCGCCGCTGCGCCGTACTCGCCGAGCCAGGTCTCGGGCGGAAGGTAGGCGAGGGTGCCGCGCGGCGCCCCGGCGGCGCCGCTTGTCGCCTGGCCGGCCAGGCCGAAGTCGAGGATCTTCAAATCGCCTTCCGGCGTGACGCGAAGGTTGGAGGGCTTGAGGTCGCGATGGAGGAGCTGCCGCGAGTGCAGGTAGTGCAGGCCCTGGAGGAGCTGCGCGAGCAGGAGCGGCCAACGCTGCGGCGGGATCTCCGCGGCGGCCTCGTCGAGCGCTCGTCCCGGCACGTATTCCATCGCGTAGCAGGGGCCCGCGGGGAAATAGTCGAGGACGCGCACCAGCCGCGGGTGGGAGAGGCGCGAGAGCAGGCGGACCTCCTCGCGCAGTCCGGACAAGGCCGCGGGGTCCAGGCCTTCCTGCAGGAATTTCAAGGCGACCTCGCCGCCGCCGACCTTGGTGCGGACGAGGAAGACGCGGCCCATCCCGCCGCAGCCTAATTCTTTAAGAATTTCATAATCAGCGGGCGCTGGTGGGAAAGGGGTGGGCACCTGCAGATTATGCAAAAATTGCCAATCTCTGCCCACGAGATTTTCGGGTGTTTCCAAAAAAAGAGAGGGTCCCCCACCATGGGGGACCCTCCTTAGGCTAGGGTGGGTTTCTAAGCTCTAGCGACGCCGCGGGAAGCAGGCGCGCAGCAGGGGCAAGGCGAGGAGCAGGATTCCCGCCAGCGCGGAGACCGGGCCGGATTGAGGGTTGAGGGCTTGCAGGGCGCAGCCCGAGCCGCTCACGAAGGGGTTGCCGCCGAAGCCGACCCGCGAGTCCTCGCCGCGCGATCCGGGCCGCGGGGTCTTGTCGACCAGCGGTTGCGAGTCGGAGGCGTCCTCAATCCGGCAAAAGCTGTCGCAGCCGTCGCCCGTGATCGTGTTGCCGTCGTCGCAGGCCTCGCCGGACTCCACCGCGCCGTTGCCGCATTGAGCGGGGCCGGGCAGGGGGCCGATCTCGGGCTTGTCGACCGGGGCCAGTTCGTGACCGGGGCCTTGGCCCGAGTTGACGGGGCCGTATTGCGGCTTATCCACCGCCTGAACCTCCGGAACCGAGTCGACTCCGGGCGCATTCCCCTCGGGATTTTGTCCCTCGAAGGAGGGCCCTTCCTGGACCTTGCCGAGATCGGGGCGCTGCTTTTGGAAGGGGCCGTCTTGGGTGGGCGCGTCCGCGTTGTACATCCCGCCCTCGCAGTCCGCCGTGCAGTTGCTGCCGCCGTCGCAGGCCTCGCCCTCCTCGACGATGCCGTTGCCGCAGATATTGGCGAGGACCGGCGTCTGGACTTTGGAAACGGCGTTCAGAGGCGCGGGCGCCTTGGCAAGCTCGGCCCGCGCCGGGACGATCGCCGCCGAGAACAGGCCTAGGGTCGAAATCGAAATCATCGCGTACTTCAACATGAGATCCTCCTTAAAAAGGCCCACCAAGGGGCTTGTCGGATATAAAAGCAAGGTTGGTGCCAAATAATTTATTTAATAAAAACAATAAGTTAATAAAAATACGCGATTAAAATTGGAATATTTTGAATGCTCTTGTGAATTTTTGTCCGGATGCCTTATTCGAGCCTTGGAATGGAAAAAAACCGGGCGCCCAGCGGGCGCCCGGAAGGAAGGTGTAGAGGGAAAAGAGTCTTGGATGTCTATCCGTCCCAGTTCATTGGGACAGTGGATTAGTATTTCCCCATGTAGAGGGAAAGAACTCTGGGATGCTTATTCGTCCGTGCCCAGCTGGCCGGCGTATTCGCCGGTGTTGCAGATCCAGAACGGAACCATCTCGCCGTTGACCAGGAATCCGCCCGCGTCGCCGGTGGGCGCATAGATAGAATTGGGATCGAGCAGGCTCAAGAGCTCGACCAAGCGCGCTTGGATGTCCTTGAAGGCGCTCTCGGTATCGCCGTTGGAATGGTTCAGCGTGCTTTGGATCGCCTCGGCCAGGGTCGGGTCGAAGAGGCCCAGGAACCTCAGCAGCTTGCCGTCGATCGGTTGGGTGAATTTCCCCTCCGCAAGCAGGTCCTTGAACTCCTCGATCGTCATGTCGCCGTAGCCCGCCGCTTTCAGCGCGTTGAGCAATTGGCTCTCCGTGCGCCCGGTGGCGGAGAGCAGGGCGTCGAGGATGGCCGCGCCGTCCATGCTGCCGCCGGAGGCGTCCGCGGCGCCGTTCAAGGTGACGCGGTCGCGGATCGATTCCGGGATCTCGCCGTTGACGTACTCTTCGTTGACGTTGACGTTGGCGTTGTAGCCCTTCTTGACGATGTAGGTGTCCTTCGAACCGTCGCTGTGCGTGACCTCGACCACGATCTGGCCGTCCAGGCCGGTGCGGAACTCGACCTCGTCGGAGGGTTTCACCGAGATGTTGGCGTCGGCGTAGACGTGGTGGGTCTGGTCTTCGCCGGGCTGGGCCCAGAAATCGACGGTCTCGCCGGCGAATTCCGGCTCGTAGACCAGGCTGCCGTCGGGCTGCTCCACGCCGGGGATGCTGGCCTCGGGTTTGCCGCCTTGGGCGGAGCCCGCGACAAATTCGCCCCAGGCGGCGATGCCGGCGGCGTCGCTGACCTGAGAGGCCTCGGGGGTTCGGATCTCGATCGTGTCGCCCGCGGCCGGGTCGAAATCGTGGACGAAGTAGACCGCCTCGGTTCCCGTGGCGGGATCCTTCACAACGATCTTGACCACCTCCTCGGGCGGTTGGAAGCGGGTGTCGGTGGTATGCTCCACCGTGACCTGGGCCGAGACTGGAAACACGTCAAGGATGATCTCATTGCTCCAGATGTCGTGGGTGCCGTTGCCGGTGAAGCCGATCTGCGATTGGGCCTGGGTGTAGACCCAGTTGTCGAGGGTCCCCGGCATGCCGCCGAACTCGTTGCCTTGAGCGCCTTGAGCTCCCGCGCCGGCCGGACCGCCCATGCCGCCCATGCCGGGATCCCAGCCGGTTTGGCCTTGTCCGAGTTGCTGTTGGGCCCACTGCAATTGCGCGAGGAAGGAATTCCATTCCTCCTGGCTGGGCTGCGGCGTGTTGGGATCGCCGGCCATCACCGCGTTGTAATAGGCGGTGGCTTGCTCCAACCATTGAACCAGGGCCGGGTCGGCGTAGCCGCCCAGGGATTTGGTGTCCGGGCCGCCGGGGCCGGCCAGGGACTTGGAGCTCACGGGGTTGTTGCCGATGCGGTGGTGGGAATTTGGGATGCGTTGGGTTTCCATTTTGATCCTCCTGAAGCGGGCCTCTTCGCGGCGCCGACGAAGGAAGGAAAAGCAAGCGGCGGGCCATGTGGCGGGAATTTAAAAATTGTTTAGTTTCAATTGGTTGTATGGGTAGCGAAATTAAAATTGAATATTATGAATAATAAATGTGAATTATTTTCGTATTTTTTGAATTGGTGGGAAAATGCTTCGAGTCGACAACTGTCGGGTCTCCCGATACGATAAGCTCTATATATGAGGAATGCGCGTCCTTCTACTTTGGGAATCTTGGCCGTCTGTCTCTGGCTGTGGGGCTGCGCCGGCGCCCAGGCCCCCGGCGGCGCGGCGAATCCGGGCGGCGGCGGCTCGCCCCTGGGCAGCGGCGGGGCGGCCCAGCCGATGGACTCCGGCTTCTCCGGGCCGCAAAAGGACATCCATAACATCCACTACGTGATCCGCGACGGGCGCGCCAAGGTCTTGTGCCAGGCGGGAGAAGGGCATTCTAAGGTCCGCATCGAAGGTTTCCTGCTCAGCCAAATGCCTTCGGGCGAGACCTACAGCGCCGTGGGATTTTTGCGGATCACCGACAAGCTCGCCGGCCGCTATCTGGTGACCCACACCTCGGCGGATGCCGACAAGCACGGCTTCTTCAAAACCGAGCTCAAGGTTGACTCCGGTCTGCAGGTGGGCTTCGACTACAAGCTGTCTCATGAGGGTCCCTTGGACACGCTGTTGCCCGTCGAAGAATCGCAGGGCCTGTCCATCGTCATCCCGGTGGAGCCCAAGCCCGAGCTGGTCGTCGAGCAGGGCCCCCGCGCCGATCAGCCCTGCATCGAAAAGACCTTCGAATTCGGCATCCCCCAAGAAGCCGCCGCCGAATAAGCCGCTTACGCGGAAATCCCCAAATACTTCGCCAGAACCGTCTTTCCCTTCGGGATCTTGTGGCGATCCATCCGCAAATACAGACAGCGCAAGGTGATGCCCAGCTCTTCGGCCACCGCCGGCTTGTTCATGTGGTGGCGGCGCAGGGACTCGAGGATCAGTCGGCGCTCCTCGGCCCTCTCCTGGGCCTTGGGGTTTCCGGCGGCCGACGCCGAGGGGCCGCCCGCGCGGGGCTCGGCGGGCGCGGGCAGGTTGAGCAGCGGCGCGGTGATCGCCTTGCCCTGCGCGAAGAGCATCGCGTTGCGCAGGACGCTCTCCAACTGCCGGATGTTGCCCGGCCAGGGATAGGCGACCAATTTCTCATAGGCCTCCTCGCTCACCTTGCAGGGCTCCAGTTTGAAGGCCTTCGCGAGCTTTTGGATCAAGTGGTTCACCAAAAGCGGGATGTCCTCCCTGCGCTCGCGCAGCGGCGGCAGCCGCACGGTGATGCCGTTGATCCGGAAGAAGAGGTCTTGGCGGAACTTCTCCTCGTCGACCAGCTGCTGCAGGTCCTTGTTCGAGGCGGTGACCAGGCGCACGTCGATCTTCACGGGCTTGTTGGCGCCCACCGGCCGCACCTCGCCGTCCTGCAGGACGCGCAGCAGCTTGACCTGCATGCTCGCCGACATGTCGGCGACCTCGTCCATGAAGAGCGTCCCGCCGCTCGCGGCCTCGAAGAGGCCCGGTTTGTCGCGGTCGGCGTGGGTGAAGGCGCCGCGCTTGTGGCCGAAGAGCTCACTCTCGAGCAGGGTCTCGGGGATGGCGCTGCAGTTGATCGTCACGTAGGGGCCCTTCTTGCGGGAGCTGTTCTGGTGCAGCGAGCGGGCGACCAGCTCCTTGCCGGTGCCCGATTCGCCGAAGATCCAGACGGGAATCAGGGTATCGGTGACGTGGTCGAGGACGTGGAAGAGCTCCATCATCCGCGGCGACTGGCCGATGATCTCGTCGTAGCCGTAGCGCAGCTCGTCGCGCACCTGGGCCAGCTCGTCGGAGAGCACCGCGATGCGCTGCTCCTGGCTCTCGACCTTTTCCTCCAGTTTGGCGTTGGCTTGCCGCAGTTCCGCGATCAGCCGCGCCTTTTGCACGGCCAGGGCGGCCTGGGCGGCGAAGGCGCCCAGAAACACGATGTCCTCGTCGCGGAAGGCGTTGGGCGCATAGCGGTGGTCGAGGTAGATCGCGCCCAGGACCTTGCCCTCCAGCTCCAGCGGCACGACCAGGATGGATTTGAGCTGGTATTGGACCACGGACTTCTTGGTCTTCAGGCGCTCGTCCAGCTGCGCGTTGGCGGTGAGCAGGGTCGAGCCTTGGTCCATGGCCTGCCGCACCGCGGTCATCGAGATCTGCAGGTCCTCGCCGGCGAGGGTCTTTTGGTTGAAGTGCCGCGCGGTCTTCACCTCGTAGCCGGGGAGCGGCCCCTTCGGCGCGGCCGGATTCTCGAGGATCAGGAAGCCGCGCTCGGCGCCGGTGAACTCGATCGCCGCGTCCATCACCCGATCGAGGATCTCGCCCAAGTCGTGCTTGCCCGCGATCTGGCGGCTGATCTCGCTGAATTGGCGGAAGCGCTGCTCGGAGAGGCCGGAGGGCTCGCCCTTGGCGGCCGGGACGGCGGTCGCCAAGGGGGTAGGGCCCGATTCCGCCGGGGCCGCCGGCGGCGGGGCCGTCGCGGTCTCGGGCTGCGAGGCGGCGAGCAGCTCCAGCAATTCGGCGTCGAGGGATTCGGGCGGCGGGTTTTTTTGCATATCCATTCGCAGGACCTCCGGTTGGGCGGCGCAGAGGCGCCGCCATTCGTCACAATAATCTCGCCACAGGCGCGCGGCTGCGCCGCGCAGTCCGCGGCGCGCCAAAACCAGCGCGGTGGTCTTCAAAATTTCGAGGCGTAGCGCGGGGAGTTCCACTTCCCGGAGCGCCTCCAGCAAGGACGGGAGCTTTTGCGGGATCTCCGCGGCCTCCGCGGCCCAGCAGGCCAGCGCGCGGCGCATCAACGGGTAGAGCGGGCCCTCGAGGTTCTCCAGGAGTTGCAAGGCCGCGGCGAGGGCGCCCTCGCGCTGCCCGACCTTGCCTTGCAGCGCCAGGGACCGGCACAGGGCCCAAGTCAAGGCCAGGCGCGCCTTCGGCTCCGCCGCGGCGCCGACCTCCGCTAAGGATTGGCGGAGCCGGACTTCGGCCGCGACGACCTTGTTTTGCCTTAAGGCCAGCTCGCCGCGCCGCAGGGCCAGCTCGGCCTTCCAGGCCGGCGTCGCGCCCGGCTCGGCCTCCAAGCGCCGCAACAGCTCGTCCGCGCCCTTCAGCTCTCCGGTGAGCGCGAAGAACTCCGCCCGGTGCAGGCGCAGCAGGCGCAGGTCCTCGGCGGTGCCGTAGACCTCGAGGACCTTTTCCGCGCGCTCCCTGTCGGCCCAGGCGCCTCCGTAGTCGCCCAGGTCCGCCGCGATCAGGGCGCGGTTCTCGAGGGTGCGCCCCCACTGCAAAATCGCGCCGCTCTCCCGCGAGAGCCGCAGGGCGCGTTCCATCAAGACGCGCGCCTCGCGGGGTCGGCCGAAGTCGCGGGCCCACAGCGCGAGCAGGTGCTGGGCCACCGCCTCGGCTTGGGCCGGACCGCTCCGGGCGAAGGCCTCGCGGCAGGCGCGGAAGTGCGCGAGGGCCGGGCCGAAGCGCAGCTGGCCCAGCTCCAGCTCACCGCGGCGCTGCGCGACGTCCCCCGCAAGCGTCGGGTCCAAGCCCGCCAGCGCGGCGGCGCGGTCCAGGAGGCCGCGCGCGGCCTCGGCCTTTCCCCCCCGCCTCGCCAGTGCGGCGAGAAAATTCAGGGCGCGGGCGTGATAGGGGTGGTGCGCGGCGTGGCGTCCCGCGGGGCCGACCCGCAGGCAGGCCTCGAAGCCGGCGCGCGCGGCCTCGCTTCGATGGGCCGCGAAGTCGACCATCGCCGTGTAGAAGAGGAATTTCAAATATTGCAGCCGGGTCTCGTCGTCGGGGCGGTCCTCGAACCATCGCTCGTAGGCTAACCGCGCCTCGTCCAAGCGTCCGAGGCGGTAGAGCAGCGGCGCCATGCTGCCCTGAAGCAGGTAGCGGTCCTCCGGGGAGGCGGTGAGGGGGAGCAGGCGGCGGTACCAGGCCAGGGCGGCCTCGGGTTCTTCGCGGTCCTCGAAGTATTCGGCGGCCTTCAGGCCCCAAGTCTTGGCGAGCGCCGCGTCGCCTGCGCCGAAGGCCTGCGCCGCGATCTCGACCGCTTGGGCGTCCGGCTGCGGAAGGGCGGGGGCGTTTTTCATGAGCCGGTCAAGCCAGGCGCGATGGGCCTCGCGGAGCGCCCCGGGCTCGGGGCATCGCAGGAGCGTCGCGCGAAGCGAAGGCTGCGCCAAGGCGCGCCGCTGCGGGCGCTCGGCGTCGCCGCGCAACCAACCCTGGTTTTCCAAGGCGAAGAGGGCAGACTCGAAATCCCCCGCCTCGCGGGGCCAAAGCTCGCGCAGCTCCCCCAGCTCGGCGAAGTCGCCGCGGGCGAGCAGCAGGGTCAGCCAGCGTTGCGCGTCGGCGGATAAATTCCGCCAACGGCGGCGACAGGATTCGGCAAGCCGTTCCGGCAGGGCCTCGGGCCCTTCCGGCTCCGCGGCGAAGTCGCTCGCGAGGCCCCGGCGCAGGGCTTCGATCAACAGCAAGGGGATGCCACCGGCGGCCTGGGCGGTTCGGCGGATCCAATCGTCGGAGGGAGGGGCTTCCAGGGGCGCCGAGCGCAGGAGGGCCTCGCTTTGCTCGGGGCTGAGCTCGGGCAGCTCCCGCGTCGCCGCGCGCGGCTGGGCGTCGAGGGCCGTTCGCAGCTTATCCATTTCGAGCGATCGGTAGTCGCGGTTCCCATCGAGCATCAGCCGCAGCGAGGCGCCGGTCTTGGGCCAGAGGCGCAGAAACAAGGTCAGCGATTGCAAAGCCGCCGCCGACCAGAGGTGGACGTCCTCGCAGGCCAGGACCGCCGCCTCGCCGGGTCGCCGCGACAAGAGGGCTTCCAAGGACTCCGGCACGGAGGCGCCCCGGGCGCTCTCGGGAAGGCCGGGCCGGCCCGGCACCGCCGCCGGCCAATCGCCCTCCCGCTGCGGCGGCAGCGCGACCCAGGCGCGGCCGCGGAGCTGGAGGCGCCATCGCAACTCCTCCAGGAGG
This sequence comes from Deltaproteobacteria bacterium PRO3, assembly GCA_030263375.1. Classification (NCBI taxonomy): domain Bacteria; class Deltaproteobacteria; species Deltaproteobacteria bacterium PRO3. The sequence goes on along the minus strand of SZOV01000044.1, from coordinate 14,253 downwards.
CGGCTGCGCCCGCTGCCGGTGGCGCCGAAGACGGCGAGGATCTCCGGTTTTCCGGCCCCCGAATCCGCGAGCAGGGCTTGCTCGAGCTCGGAAAAAAGGCCTTCCGGCCTCTGGTAATCGAGGCGCGGCGGCAAGGCGGCGCGCCTGTCTTCGGCGAGCGCGGGGGTGAGCGCGACGCCGTGGCGCCTCAGGTATTGCAGGACCGCGAGGGCCGAGGAGGGTCGCTCGGCGGGAGAGGCTTGCAGCAACCGCGCGACGAGGTCGCCGAGCCAGTCCGGGATTTCCGGACGCAGCCGCGCCAGGGCGGGGGGCGCGGGCAGCGCCGCGGGATCCGCCGGCGGCCATTGCGGGTAGGGCGCCTGGCCGGACAGCAGCTCGTAGCAGATCGCGCCGACGGAAAAGAGGTCGCTGCGGGCCTCGTAGGCTCCGAAGAAGGCCTCCGGCGCCAAGTAGGCGAGCGTCCCGCGCGGGCCCGCCGCGTCATCCGCTTCGCCGGCGAGTCCGAAGTCCAAGAGCTTCAGGCGGCCGTCGCGGAGACGGAGCAAGTTGGCGGGCTTGAGATCGCGGTGCAGGACGCCGCGCGCATGGAGGTATTGGAGCCCGGCGAGCCATTGAGCCAAAAGTTCGGGTGCGGCTTCCGGCGCGGCCTCGAGCCCCGCCCGGTCGAGGGGAGAACCTTCCAAAAATTCCATCGCGAAGCAGGGCCCCTGAAGTTCCGCGCCCGCGCAGACCTCCCCCGCCTCCCGGTGGAAGTCGTAGATCTCGACCAAGTTGGGGTGGGAGAGACGCGTGAGCAGGCGAAATTCTTCGGCCAGGGCCGAGGCGTCGCGAAAGGCGAGCAGCGACTTGAGCGCGACCGGCCGCTGCCTAAGCTCGTCCCAGGCGGCGTAGACGCGACCCATCCCGCCTTCTCCCAGGACCCTTTCCAATCGATAGCGCTTATTCAATTCAAATTATTCCTTTTGAATATTATGCATAACCTTTTGGAAGTGGGTCACGGGGAATTTCGCCGGCTTTTCCGGTTTTTCCCCTTGCGTCGCCGGGGCCCCTATACTATCCAGCGCTCGTCCTTCGAACCTATTGATCTTGCTACTAAATACCCTTCGGAGTGCCCCTTGCTCGAGAGATACAGTCGCCCGCAAATGGTCCAGATCTGGGAGCCCCAGGCCAAGTTCCAGCGCTGGCTGGACATCGAGGTGGCCGCCTGCGAGGCCTGGGCGAAATTGAAGAAGATCCCCGCCCAGGATTTAAAGAACATCCAAAAGAAGGCCCGCTTCGACATCGCGCGGATCAACGCCATCGAGGCGATCACCAAGCACGACGTCATCGCCTTCGTCAGCTGCGTGGCCGAGTTCGTCGGGCCCTCGGGGCGCTTTTTGCACATGGGGCTGACCAGCTCGGACGTCCTCGACACCTGCCTCGCCATGCAGCTGCGCGACGCGGGGCGGATCCTTTTGCAAGACCTCGATCAGCTGCTCAAGGTCCTCAAGCGCAAGGCCCATCAATATAAAGAGACGGTGCAGGTGGGGCGCTCCCACGGGATCCACGCCGAGCCGATCACTTTCGGCCTCAAGCTGGCGATCTGGTACGACGAGATGAAGCGCAACCGCGAGCGCCTCGCGCTGGCCATCGAGCAGATCGCCTTCGGCAAGTGCTCGGGGGCGGTCGGGACTTTCGCCCACGCGCCGCCCGCGATCGAGCGATACGTCATGAAGAAGCTGGGGCTGAAGCCCGCGCCGGCCTCCTCGCAGATCGTGCAGCGCGACCGCCACGCATTTTATTTCGCGACCCTGGCCGTGATCGCCGGCACCGTCGACAAGATCGCCGTCGAGGTCCGCCACCTGCAGCGCACCGAGGTCCTGGAGGCCGAGGAGTATTTCTCGCCGGGCCAAAAGGGCTCGTCGGCGATGCCGCACAAGCGCAACCCGATCCTCTCGGAAAACTTGTCGGGCCTGGCGCGCCTGATCCGCGGCTACGCGGTCTCGGCCTTCGAAAATCAGCCGCTTTGGCACGAGCGCGACATCAGCCATTCCAGCGTCGAGCGGGTGATCGGCCCCGACGCGACGGTGACGCTCGACTTCATGCTGGGGCGACTGACGCACCTGCTGGAAAACCTGGTCGTCTACCCCAAGCGAATGCGCGAAAACCTCGAGAAGCTGGGCGGCCTTGTGCACAGCCAGCAGGTTCTGCTAGCCCTGGTCGAGTCGGGGATGAAGCGCGAGGACGCCTACGCCGTCGTCCAGCGCCTGGCGATGCGGGTCTGGGAGACACGGGAGAATTACGCGGCGCTGCTGAAGCAGGACGAGCAGGTCCGCAAACATTTAAGCCCGAAGGAGATCGACGCGATCTTCGACCTGAAGCATCACCTGAAGCACGTGGGGCATATCTTTAAGCGGGTATTCGGGGCCTAGGGACGAGAAATTATGAAAGCCAAAGTCACGGTAAAACTGAAAAACGGCGTCCTCGACCCCCAAGGCAAGGCGATCCTCAATTCCGCCCACGCCCTGGGTTTTGAGGAGGTTCGGGACGTCCGGGTCGGCAAGTCCTTCGAGATCGACCTGGGCACCCAGGATCCCAAGCAGGCCAAGGAGCGCCTCGCCCAGCTCTCGGACAAGCTGCTCGCGAACACGGTCATCGAAAACTTCGAAGTGGAGATTTTATAGCGGATGAAAGTCGGCGTCGTCGTATTCCCCGGCAGCAACTGCGACCATGATCTCTACCACGTCGTCGGTAAGATCTTGGGCTTCGAGGCGGTCTACCTTTGGCACAAGGACGCCGACCTGAAGGGCTGCGACGCGGTGGTGATTCCCGGAGGCTTCTCCTACGGCGACTACCTGCGCTGCGGGGCCATCGCCAAGTTCTCGCCCGTGATGAAAGAGGTCCAACGCTTCGCCCAGGAGGGCCGGCCGCTCCTCGGCATCTGCAACGGCTTTCAGATCCTCACCGAGGCGGGGCTCTTGCCCGGCGCGCTGATCCGCAACCGCTCGCTCAAGTTCCTTTGCGATTATACTAATATCCGCGTCGACAGCGCCGAGACGCCCTTCACCCGCAGGGCGGGCAAGGGGAGCGTGCTGAAGATCCCCATCGCCCACGGCGAGGGCAATTACTTCATCGACGCCGAGGGTTTGAAAAAATTGGAAGGCGAGGGGCAGGTGGTGTTCCGCTACGTCGACGCTCAGGGCGAGGCGAGCGAGGCGGCCAACCCCAACGGTTCCTTGAACAACATCGCGGGCGTCTGCAATGCCCGTCGCAACGTCGTCGGCCTGATGCCGCACCCCGAGCGGGTGAGCGAGGCCCTCCTGGGCTGCGAGGACGGGAAGAGGATTTTCGAGAGTTTGCTGGCTTCGTAGGGAAGCGCTTCGACATCATGACCAAATCACTGCTACAACAAGCCCAAGAATTCGGCCTCAGCGAGGCGGAGTACGGCCGCGTCCTCGAGATCCTCGGACGCGAGCCCAACTTAGTCGAGCTCGGCATCTTTTCGGTGATGTGGTCCGAGCACTGCAGCTACAAGAGCTCGCGCATCCATCTAAAGAAACTCCCGACCGACGGCCCCCAGGTCATTCAAGGTCCCGGCGAGAACGCCGGCGTCGTCGACATCGGCGAGGGTTGGGGCGTCGCCTTCAAGATGGAGTCGCACAATCACCCCAGCTTCATCGAGCCCTACCAGGGCGCGGCGACCGGCGTGGGCGGCATCCTGCGCGACGTCTTCACCATGGGCGCGCGGCCCATCGCCAATCTCAACTCGCTCCGCTTCGGCGCCGCCGAGCACCCCAAGACCCCCTTCCTCGTCCACGGCGTGGTCGCGGGCATCGCGGGTTATGGCAACTGCATGGGCATCCCCACGGTCGGCGGCGAGGTCTTCTTCGACGCCTCCTTCAACGGCAACATTTTGGTCAACGCCATGACCGTCGGCCTGGTCCGCAAGGACGGCATCTTCAAGGGCTTGGCCGAGGGCGTCGGCAATCCCGTCATGTACGTCGGCTCCAAGACCGGCCGCGACGGCATCCACGGCGCGACGATGGCCTCGGGCGAGTTCGACGAAAAGAGCGAGGAGAAGCGCCCCACCGTGCAGGTCGGCGACCCCTTCACCGAAAAGCTCCTCCTCGAGGCCTGCCTCGAGGTCATGGCCCAGGACGTCCTGGTCGGCATTCAAGACATGGGCGCCGCGGGGCTGACCAGCTCCTCCTTCGAGATGGCCTCGCGCTCCGGCAGCGGCATCGAGATGGATTTGGACAAGATCCCGGTCCGGGAAGAGGGGATGACGCCCTACGAGATGATGCTCAGCGAGTCGCAAGAGCGCATGCTGCTCGTCGCCAAGCGCGGCTGCGAGGACAAGGTCGTCGCGACCTTCAAGAAATGGGACCTCGATGCCGTAGTCGTCGGCCGGGTCACCGACGACGGCTGGATGCGGCTCAAGAAAGACGGCAAGATCGTCGCCGAGCTGCCCATCGCCCCGCTTACCGACGCGGCGCCGCTCTACGACCGCCCGCAACGGCCCGCCGATTTGAAATCCCGCCAGGCCCTCGACTGGAACGCCTTGTCCTGGCCGCAGGACCCCGGCGAGACCCTGCTGAAGCTGCTCGGCTCGCCCAATCTCTGCAGCCGGCGCTGGGTCTACCGCCAGTACGACCACATGGTCATGACCAACACCGTGATCCTGCCCGGCGGCGACGCCGCGCTTTTGCGGATCAAGGGATTGAAGAAGGGCGTCGCGGTCACGGCCGACTGCAACAGCCGCTACTGCTACCTCGACCCGCGGCTCGGCGCCCAGCACGCCGTGGCCGAGGCCGCCCGCAACATCGCCTGCACCGGGGCGCGGCCCCTGGCCGTCACCGACTGCCTCAACTTCGGCAACCCCGAGAAGCCGGAGATCATGTGGGAGTTCGCCCAAGCGGTGCAGGGCATGGGCGAGGCCTGCCGGGCCTTGGGCACCCCCATCGTCAGCGGCAACGTCAGCCTCTACAACGACACGAACGGCGTCTCGATCTTTCCGACGCCGACCATCGGCATGGTCGGCCTGATGGAAGACGTCTCCAAGCACGTCACGGCCTGGTTCAAGCGGGCCGGCGACGCGGTCTTTTTATTGGGCGAGCTCGCCGGCGGCCTTGGCGCCGGCGAGTACTTGAGCTTCATCCACGGCAAGACTGCGGGGGAACCGCCGCCCCTCGACCTCGCCCGCGAGAAGGCCCTGCAAGATTTTCTCCTGCGCTGCATCGACCAGGGCCTGATCCGCTCGGCCCACGACGTTTCCGACGGCGGTCTCGCCGTCGCCCTGGCGGAGGCCTGCCTGGCCGATCCCGCGCAGGCCGCCGGCGTCGAGATCTCCCTGGCGCCCGGCCTCGAGGGCCGGAAGCTCGCCGAGCTGTTCTTCGGCGAGGGCGCCTCGCGCATTCTCGTCTCGGTCGCTCCGGAACAGGCGGCCACCCTCGAGCAGCTGGCCGCCGCCGCGGCGCAGCCGCTCACCCGTCTCGGCCAAGTCCGTCCGGGCGCCTTTCAGCTGGGGCCTTATCTCGATTTGCCTATGGACCGGCTGCGCCGGGTCTGGGAGGATGGCTTCGAGAAGCTCTTGAAGAGGAACTGACCTATCTATGTGCGGAATCGTCGGCATCTATAATCACCCCGAGGCCTCGCGGATCGCGTATTTGGGGCTCTACGCCCTCCAGCACCGCGGGCAAGAGGCCGCGGGCATCGTCACCGCCGACGGCGACAAGCTCCACGCCCAGCGCCACATGGGCCTGGTGGCCGACATCTTCAACCAGAGCAAGCTCGACAAGCTGACGGGCAAGAACGCCATCGGCCACGTTCGCTATTCCACCTCCGGCGCCTCGCAGCTGAAAAACACCCAGCCCCTGGTCTTCGACTACTCCCGCGGCGAGATCGCGATCGCGCACAACGGCAACTTGGTCAACGCCCAGACATTGAAGGGCGAGTTCGAGGCCCACGGCTCGATCTTCCAGTCGACCACCGACACCGAGGTCATCATCCACCTGCTGGCCTCCTTCCACGAGAAGGACCTGATCGGCCGCATCATCGGTGCGCTGAAGCGGGTGGAGGGCTCGTATTCGCTGCTCATCCTCACCAAGAGCCGGATGATCGCCGCGCGCGACCCCTACGGCTGGCGCCCCTTGGTCTTGGGCGACTTAAATGGCAGCCCCATCGTCGCCTCCGAGACCTGCGCCCTCGACCTGGTCGAGGCCAAGTTCGTCCGCGAGGTCGAGCCCGGCGAGGTCCTGGTCTTCGACGCGGACGGCATGAAGTCCTACAAGCCCTTTCCCGTCCCGAAGAAAAAGGCGATGTGTATCTTCGAGCACGTCTATTTCGCCCGCCCCGACAGCACGATCTTCGGCCGCAACGTCTACGAGGTGCGCAAGGGTTTCGGCCGCCAGCTCGCGAAGGAGCACCCCGTCGAGGCCGACATGGTGGTGCCCGTCCCCGACTCGGGCGTGCCCGCCGCCCTGGGCTACAGCGAGGAGTCCGGCATTCCCTTCCAGCTGGGGCTGATCCGCAACCACTACGTCGGTCGCACCTTCATCGAGCCCAGCGACTCGATCCGGCACTTCGGCGTGAAGGTCAAGTTGAATGCCGTCAAGGGGCTGGTCGAAGGCAAGCGCATCGTCCTGATCGACGACTCCATCGTCCGCGGCACCACCTCGCGCAAGATCGTCAAAATGCTGCGGGACGCCGGCGCCAAAGAGGTGCACTTCCGCATCAGCTGCCCCCCGACCAAGTGGCCTTGCTTCTTCGGCATCGACACGCCGGACCGCAATGAATTGATCGCCGCGACGCACAGCCTCGACGAGATCCGGCGCTACATCACCTGCGACACCCTGGCCTACCTTTCGATCGAGAACATGTTCTATTTCGACAAGAACCACGACGAGTGGTACTGCGACGCCTGCTTCTCCGGCAAGTTCCCGGTCCCCCTGACCGACTATCCCAACGCCAATCCCGAGCGCGAGGTGAAGGTTTAGTCCCGCGATAAATATGGAGATTTTACTCCTGTACGCTATTCCGGACTTTCCCTTTACAATTAATTGTTACTTCCTTAGATTCGCCGCATCCAAAGCACCATCGCTCCCGTATACAGGGAGTTTCCTAACCAAAACCACTCATGGAGGACTCTATGTCGAAGGTGTCTAAGAACAAAAAACTGTTACTGGGCTCGGCCTTGGCCGGTCTCGTGCTCTCCGGTCCCGGCCTGTCCGTGACGGCGAACACCCAATCGGGGGCGAAGTTTTTCCAGACCGCCGAGATGAAGGTCGGCTACCGCCAGGCCCGCGCGGAGGACAAAAAGGCCGCCGCGACGACCCCGGCCGCCACGCCGGCCCCTAAGAAGGACGGCGACAAGCACTGCAGCGGGGATAAGAAGTGCAGTGGAGACAAGAAGTGCTCGGGCGACAAGAAGTGCAGCGGGGACAAGAAATGTTCCGGCGACAAGAAATGCAGCGGCGATAAGCAGTGCTCGGGCGATAAGAAGTGCAGCGGAGACAAGAAGTGCTCCGGCGACAAGCACTGCAGCGGGGACAAGAAGACCGACGCGAAGGACGCCAAGGCGGCTCCCGCGACCGACGCGAAGAAGACCGACGCCAGCAAGGGTTGCGGCGCCGGCGCTTGCGGCGCGGCGAAGTAATCGCGCTCCGCGCATTACGTGCTTCGAGGTCGGTCGGGGCCGGACCCCCGGCCGACCTTACTTATTTCAATTTTGTCGGACTATGGAAAGACCCGTGATTGAGGTTACTGCGAGGCGAATATGTCCGTAGCGGGAATTAAAAATCTTGGAGTCGGCCTGGGCCTGCGTCGCGAGAACGTCGACGACCTCTTGGCCCGCCTTCCCGCCGAGCTCGATTGCCTCGAGATCGCCCCCGAAAACTACATGAAGACCGGCGGCAAGCTCTACCGCCAGTATCGCGAGCTGGCCGAGCGCTACCCCGTCGCGATCCACGGGCTCAGCCTCTCGGTGGGCAGCCTGCACCCGCTGTCGCGGAAATTTCTCAAGGAGCTGAGGGTTTTTTTGAAAGAGGCGAGGGCGCTGTGGATGAGCGACCACCTCTGCTACTCCTCGGTCTTGGGCGCGCAGTTCCACGACCTGCTGCCGTTGCCGCTCTCGCGCGAGGCGATCCGCCACGTCGTGCCGCGGATCCGGCAGGTGCAGGACTACCTCGAGATGCCCTTCGCGATCGAGAACGTCTCGTATTACGCCTCCGCCGGCAAGGATGAGATGCCGGAGTGGGAGTTTCTGCGCGAGGTGGCCGAGCGGGCCGACTGCTCGCTCCTGCTCGACGTCAACAACATCTACGTCAATGCGGTCAACCACGGCTTCGACCCCTACGAGTATCTCCGCGACCTCCCCTACGAGCGCGTGCTCCACATCCACGTCGCGGGTCATATTCAATATCAGGACTTCCTCTTGGACACGCACGGCGCCCCGGTCATCGACCCGGTCTGGGATTTGCTGCGCTACGTCGCCAAACGGGCCCGGCCCAAGGCCGTGATCATCGAGCGCGACCATAACCTGCCCGTGCTCGAGGAGAGCCTGGCCGAGGTGGCGACGGCGAAGCGCATCTTCGCGGAGGCCCGAGTGCCGCGGCCGGCCCCGCGCCCGAGCGCAGGCGCCCTGCGGGCGGCGGGAGGCGCACGATGAGGCTCGATACCCTGCGCCAGTCGGAAAACTTTTGGGCCAAGATCTGCTTCGACGGTGGCTATCGGCCGAAGGGCCGCTACCAGGTCTACCGCGAGCTGGTGACCGAGCGCATGGTCCAGACCGTGCAGAACATCTCGCCGGTCGCGCGATCCTTGCTAAGCGAGAAGGAGTGGTGGCAGCTGCTCTGGGCCTATTTGAAAAAATCCCCGCCTCAGTCCGAGATCCTGCGCGAGCTGGCCTGGGAATTGGCCCAGTTCTGCAAGTCCAAGCCGCATCCCCTCAAGAAGAAATACCCCTATCTCGGCGAACTACTGGAGTACGAGTACCTCGAGATCGCGATGCGATTCGCGCCCGAGGGCTCCGGCAAGGCCAAGCGCGGCGAGCTGCGCCTCAACCCGGCCCACGTCCTGGCCGAGTACCGCTGGCCGGTCCACTTCATCCGCGAGGACTTCCGCGATCCAAAAAAGCTGCCCCAAGGCCGCTACCACCTGCTGCTCTGGCGCGAGCCGGAAACCCTCGAGGTTCATTTCATGGAAGTCAACCCGCTGGTCGCCGCCTTGATCCGTCGCCTCGAGAAGGGTCCGGTCCAGCCGGAGGCCCTGCTGCGCGCCGTGGCCCGGCAAAGCGGCCTCAAGGCCGGTCCCGAATTCCTCGCCGAGGGCCGCGCCCTTCTCCAAGACCTCCGGGCCAAGCAAATCCTCCTGTAATCCCTAGCCCTTAAAAAAATCTCTTCGACCCGCATCCAAGGGCCCCTCCGCCCCGTAAGGCCTGCAAATCAACCCACGGAAAAGGAGGATCCCATGCTCCGCTGGAAATCCGCATCGATCGTGTCGCTCGCCCTGCTGGCCGCCCTCGCGGCGCCGCCCGCCCGGGCCTCCGACCACGACGACGGCGAAACCGATCTCAAGTCCCGCAGCCTTAACCTGACCGACCTCTACGTCTTCCGCGAGGGAGACCAGAGCGGCGTCGAGGCCGACAACGCCAACCTGATCTTCGTCATGAACACCAACCCGCGTTCCCTGGCGCGGCAGCAGTACTATTTCAGCGCCCAGGCGCGCTACGAGTTCCACGTCACGCGCCGCGCGACGCGGGACGATCCTGTTACGGGAATGGAGGACGTGCTCTTGCGCCTCGAGTTCGGTGCGCCCGACGCCTCCGGCCGGCAACCGGTCACCCTGACCGCCGTGCGCGACGGCCAGACCCTGACCCTCACCCGGACGGCCGGCGGCATGCCGATCCAGACGACCCTGCTGGGCGACGCCGCGCCGATCGAAAACGAGCTGAATGTCGGCGGCGACAGCCTGACGCTCTTCGCCGGCCTGCGCGAGGATCCCTTTTTCTTCGACGTCGAGGCCTTCTTCCGCGTCCGCGCGGGCGCGCTGGGCCTGGGGCCCGCGGTGGGCTTCCGGCCGCCCGCCGAGGCGATCGACTTCGCCAAGGGCTACAACGTCAACGCCATCGTGCTGCGCATCCCCATCGCCTTCCTGGCGGGCGACAGCGGGGCGCAGGTCTTCGACGTCTGGGAGACGATCTCGATTCCCGATCTGGTGACCGCGCCCTGATCCAAGCGAAACCCCAACGATTATTAAAGGAGATGTATCATGAAAAATTTTAGAAAATCCTCGGCGGCCCTGGCCGCGCTTTCCTTGGCCGGCCTGGCCTTCCTGCAGGGCTGCGGCAACGGCGACAACGGCGGGACGGGCAGCTTCGTCCAAGTCGAACGCCTGGCCCGGCCCGCGATCAACGAGGGCCTGATCGTCACGCCCGACTTCCTCAACGCCTTCAACCAGATCCCGCCGACGGCGGACTTGAGCGACGCGGCCGCCCCGGTGCGCGCCGAGGCGCTCAACACGCTGACGGCCGTGGGCAACGCCAACCCCGCCGCGACGGCGGGGGCCTTCCTGCCCGACGTGATGCGCGTCGACACGACGGTCGCCAGCCCGGTCGGGACCGCGGCCTACGCGAACTGCCTCAACGCCGCGGGCAGCCCCTGCGCCGGCCGCAAGCTGGAGGACGACGTCATCGACGTCACCCTCACGGTGGTGACGAGCGGCGGCATCACGACCGACAACGTCTCCTACGCGGGAGAGCCGGGCAACCCGGGACAGGGCCACCAGAAGCTCAACGGCCAGGCCGACTTCAACCAGGCGGCGGTCTTTCCCTTCTTGGCGCCGGCGAATTGACGGAGCGGGACTTTCGCGGGCCTTCGCGGCGCGCGAAAGTCCCGAATTCAATGAAACACCCGACGAAGAATACGAAGCGCGGCATTTTCCTACTCTCCTCAACCCTGGGGGCGGCGTTGCTGGGTTTCCTGGCTTGGGCCGCGACGGACGGCGGCGTCGCCCCTTACCGTTTTCCCCTCGTCGCGGAGGAAGGCCGCGCCGAGGCGACTGTGGAGTTTTACCGCGCGAGGGTCGAGGCCCTGCCGCGCTCCGCCCTGGATCGGGCCGAGCTGGCGGCGAGTTATTTCAGTCTGGGCCGCCGCGGGGATCCGCGCTGGTTCGAGCGGGCCGAGGCCGAGGCGAGGGAATCCCTGCGCCTGCTTCCGGTCTCCAATCTTACGGCGGAGCTGGTTCTGGCGGAGCTCGATCAGGCGCGGCACCGTTTCGAGGAGTCCCTCGCGCGGGCCGAACGGATCCTGCGCCAGGATCCGGATCACGAGGGCGCCCTGGCCTTGAGTCTCGAGAGCCGCCTGGCCCTGGGCCGGACGGCCGAGGCGCTCCGCGACGCGGACCGGCTGGTGCAAGCCGCTCCGAGTCGCGGCGCCTTCGCGCTTCGGGCCCTGGCGCAGGAGCAGGCGGGGAGGGAGGAGGCCGCGCTGGCGGACTTCCGCCGCGCCTACGCGGCCGAGGACCTGGGCGACCTGGAGGGAGGCGCCTGGATGCGGGCCCTCTGGGGCCGCTTCCACCTGAGGCGCGGCGAGCTGCGCGCGGCGCGCGGCCTGCTGCGGGAGGCCTTAAGCCTGCGTCCCGACTCGGCCTTCAGCCTGGGCCTGATGGGCGATCTGGAGGCGAAGCGGGGCCGCCCGCGCGAGGCGGATCGTTATTTCTCCGAGGCCTACCGCGTCTCGGGCCTGCCGCTCTACTTGGCCGCGCAGGCGAAGGCGCGGCGCGCCCTAGACGACCGTGCCGGCGCGGAGGCCCTTTGGGAGCGCGCCGAGGCCTCGCTGCGCGCGAGCCTTGCGGCGGGGGAATTCGGCCACCGCCGCGAGCTGGCTGAATTGCTGCTGGCGCGCGGCCGGGACCGCGAGCTCCCCGAGGCCTTGTCCCTGGCGCAGGAGGAATGGAAGCTGCGCCGCGATCCCCAGACCGCATCGGTCTTGATTCAGGCCCATGCCAAGACGCTGAGAGCGCTATGGGCCAAACCGGGCCTCGCCTCGGGTTTTTCCGCCGCGGTTTCTTATTGATTGCCGGAGAAGGCGAATCCGGGTAAAAATCGCCGCCAATCCCAAAATCGCATGACGCAAACCGCCGAACAACTGATCCGCTGCGGCCGAGGCGACACCGGCGCCTTCGCCGAGCTGTATCGCGCGACCTCCGCGCATCTGTTCGCCCTGGCCCTGCGTATCCTCCGTAGGCGGGAGTGGGCCGAGGAGGCCCTGCAGGAGGGTTTTAGCAAGATCTGGCGCCACGCCTCGGATTACGATCGGGAGAAGGGCGCCCCGCTCACCTGGATGGGCAGCATCGTCCGCAACACGGCCCTCGACCGGCTGCGCCGGGCGAAGCGCGAAAGCCTGATCGACCCGGAAGGCCCTATCCAGAACTTGCAGGACGAAGGACCCGGGCCCTTCGACCAAGCGGCGCAGGGCATGGAGGCCAAGGCCCTGCAGCGCTGTCTGGAGACTTTGACGCAGGAACAGCGGGAAAGCCTCTCGCTGGCCTACTGGCGCGGCCTCACCCACATGGAGCTCGCCGCGGCGCTTAAGAAGCCCCTCGGCACGGTCAAGACCTGGGTGCGCCGCGGCCTGGACCAATTAAGGAAGTGTCTCGAAGGATGAAGTTTCACGATCCAAATCGCTATGAGGTCCTCGCGGGCGAATACGCCCTGGGGACCCTCTCCGGCCCCGCGCGGCGGCGCTTCGAGCGCTACATGCAGTACTATCCCTTCCTACGGCGCGCCGTGGAGACCTGGGAGGCCCGTTTTAACTCGGTCGTCGAGGGGATCGAGCCGGTCGAGCCGCCGCCTCGGATCTGGGAGCAGGTCTGCGAGGATAACCCCGAGCTGCGCCGCCGCTTCGAGCCGAAGGGGCTGTGGTCCGACCTACGGATCTGGAAGCCCTTGGCCCTCTTCGCGAGTGCCTTGGCCGTCCTCCTGATCGTCTATGTCAATTTCGGGCCGCGCGTCCCCGAACTGGCGCCGCCCAGCCACGTCGCGATGATCCAGGACCCGAAATCCGCCGAGCCCGCCTTCCTGCTGACCGTGATGCCGGGAGAGAAGCGGATCAAGGTCACCGCGATGAAGCCGCCCGAGACCGCCGCGGACAAGTCCCTCGAGCTCTGGATGCTGCCCGGCAAGGATCAAGCGCCGGTCTCCTTGGGTCTCTTGCCGAAGAGCGGCACCGCGGAGCTCCCGCTCAGCGAGGAGAAGCTGAAGGTCTTGGCCGGCGCCGCCGGCCTGGCCGTCAGCCTCGAGCCTAAGGGCGGCTCGCCAACGGGCGCGCCCACCGGTCCGGTGCTCTTCCAGGCCTCTCTCTATTCCATTTAAGTCTTTCCAAGCGGCGCCTGGTTCCTGCCTTAAATTCCAGGCCGATGCTCCTGCATCCAAGGCCGTCTCCTCGCCGTATCTTGTTTATCTCAAACAGGAGGTCGGTTGTGCGTTATAACTTACTGATAGTATTGATATTTTTTGGCATGTTTCCGGCGATGCAGTGGCTGGTCGCCCATTCTTCTCTGGCCGAGCTCTACCGGCAGGTCTGGGAATGGGGCTATGTCTCGGGATTCGGGATTGCCTCGTCTTGGATGTAGGAGGGGAGGGTGAGAAGACTTTGGGCATTCTTGTTTTGGCTTTTGTCCTCCGGCACCGCGATGGCTGGATCGGGGGCCATTCCGTGGCAGCCTTGGTCGGAGGATCTATTCCAGCGCGCCGTTCGTGAAAATCGCCTGGTGCTCTTGGACCTCGAGGCGGTGTGGTGCCACTGGTGCCACGTGATGGACAAGGAGACCTACGCCGACCCCAAGGTGGCGGGCTTGATCCGCGAGCGCTTCATCCCGGTGCGGGTCGATCAGGATTCGCGTCCCGACCTGGCCAACCGCTATCGGGACTACGGCTGGCCGGCGACGATCGTCTTCAATGCCTCGGGCCGCGAGCTCGCGAAGCGGGCGGGTTTCCTCCCCGCCGACGAGATGCTCGCCTTGCTGCGAAGCGCCTCGGAGAATCCCGATCGGGTCTTGCCCGAGGCCGAGGCGCTCGTTGCCGTCGACCTTTCGGAAGGGGCGCTGTCGCCGGAGCTGCGGGCGGAGCTGCGCCGACGGCACCTTGCGGCCCAAGACGAGGCCTTGGGCGGCCTACGCCTGAATCACAAGTTCCTCGACGCGGACAGCGTGGAGTACTCGCTGCGCCGCGCCCAAGCGGGCGACGCCGCCGAGGCCCGGCGCGCGCGCCGGACGCTC